>CANFIE010000080.1 GCA_947446625.1 Acetobacteraceae bacterium
CCCGCTGGACCAGCACGGCCGCGCCGCCCTGGCGCAATTCGCCCGCGACCACGGCATGCCGCGCATTGCCTGGGCCCGTGGTGACGCGGTGCCGGAAATGGCGGCGCAATTGGGCAGCGCCTTTGTCATGCTCAGTGGCCAGCGCGTGCTGGCGCCGCCGGGCGCCTTCATGCAAGCCAGCCCGGCGGGGGAAGCGGCGATCATCGCCGCCGTCATGGCCGGACTGCCGAAGAAGATGGGCCCGAAGGCCCGCATTGCCGAGCTTTACGCCGGCATGGGTACGCTCAGCTTCGCCCTTAGCGGGCGCGGGCGGGTCAGCGCCTATGAGGGCAATCCTGAAGCCGTGGTGGCCTTGCAGGCCGCCGCTGGTGGCCATCGCATTCAGGCCGAGCGGCGCGACCTGGAGCGCCGGCCGCTGCTGCCGCTGGACCTGAAGCCGTTTCAGGTGGTGGTGCTGGACCCGCCCTTTGCCGGGGCGGTGGACCAGGTGGCGCAACTGGCGCGCTCGGTGGTGCCGAACATCGTGTACGTGTCCTGCAATCCGGCGGCGCTGGGGCGGGATGCCACTGTGCTGCGGCAGGCCGGCTACAAGTTGGTCCAGGCCACACCTATCGACCAATTCCCCTTCTCACCACATCTTGAAGCGGTGGTAGCCTTCGCCAAGTAACATCCAGGGCCGTAACGGGCTAAACTGGGGTGTCGAGGGAGAGGGTATTATCATGAGCATTGAACGTCGCGGACTGCTGTTCGCCGGCGCAACTGGGCTTGCCGCGCCGCTTTTGGCGCAGGGCCTGGTGCGGCAGGCGCAGGCGCAAACCGCCCCGGCGGCCACGCCCCAGGCGCCGGGCTTCTACCGCCACAAGGTGGGCGGCCTGAACGTGACCATGGTGCATGACGGTTATTTCCAGCGCCCGCTGGAAGGCTTTGTGGTGAACAAGCCGCTGGCCGAGGTGCAGGGCGTGCTGCGCGACAACTTCATGCCCACCGAGACCCTGCGCATTCCCTTCACCATGACGTTTGTGGAAACCAGCCGCGGGCTGATCTGCTTCGACGCCGGCAACGGCACGCTGCCGGCCGCCGCCACCGCCGGCAAGGCCATTGCCAACATGGCCGCCGCGGGCATCGACCGTGCGCGGGTTGCCGCCGTGGTCATCAGCCATTGCCATGGCGACCACATCAACGGCCTGGCCCTGCCCGATGGCAGCGCCGCCTTCCCGAATGCCGAGGTGCTGGTGCCGGAGCGCGACTATCGCTTCTGGTCCAACATGGACAATCAGGCTGCTGCCCCGCAGGCGCAGCGGGCCTATTTTAACAACATCGCCAAGGCCTTCACGCCCTATCGCTCGCGCCTGACGCAGTTTGGCGAAAGCGCCCAGATCATGCCGGGGGTGCGGGCCGAGGCCGCCTATGGCCATACGCCGGGCCACACGGTGTTCCACATCAGCGATGGCAATGCGCAGCTGATGTACATCGCCGACATCACCAACCGCCCGGTGCCGCTGGCGCTGCACCCCGACTACCGCATCATCTTCGACTTCGACGCCGAGGCGGCGGAAGCCACCCGGCGCCGGCTGTATGACCGCATTGCCACCGACCGCCTGGCCGTCACCGGCTACCACTTCCCCTTCCCCGCCTTTGGCCACATGACCAAGGAAGCGGGCGGGTATCGTTTCAACGCGGCCGATTGGTCGAGCCAGGTTTGATTGAGGGAGGACGCAGCATGTTGAACCGCCGTACCGCTTTGCTTTCCGGCGCCGCCGCCCTGGCCGCGCCCGCCCTGCTGACCGCCTGTGGCGAGGCCCAACCCGTGGTGGCCGCCGCGCCGCCGGCGCCCGCCAACCAGGCCCCCGGCTTCTACCGCTACAAGGTGGGCAGCCTGACCGTGACCACGGTGAATGATGGCTACGCCAACTTTCCGCTGAACGGCTTTGTGGCCAACAAGCCGCTGGCCGAGGTGCAGGCCGTGCTGCGGGCGAATTTCCAGCCCGAGGACCGGCTGATTGTGCCGTTCAACGTCACCTTCGTGGAAACCAGCCGTGGCCTGGTGGCGTTTGATGCCGGCAACGGCGCCCTGGCGCCCACGGAAACGCGCGGCAAGATGATTGCCAACATGGCCGCCGCCGGCATCGACGCCACCAAGGTGGTTGCGGTCGTGGTCAGCCACTTCCATGGCGACCACATCAGCGGCCTGACCAATGCCGAAGGGCTGCGCGCCTTCCCGAATGCGGAAGTGGTGGTGCCGCAGACCGAATGGCGCTTCTGGACCGATGGCGGCAATGCCACGCGCAGCCCGGAACGCCAGCGCGGCAACTTTGCCAATACCGCCCGGCGCTTCCAGGTTTATGACGGCCGGGTGAGGGTTATCCGCGACAATGCCGAGGTGATGCCGGGCATTCGCGCCGTGGCCGCGCATGGCCATACGCCGGGGCACACCGCCTATCATATTGCCGATGGCAATGCCGAGATGATCTACGTGGCCGACATTACCAACCGGCCGGTGCCGATGGCGCTACACCCGGAATTCCACGCCGTGGTGGATTTTGACCCGGTGATGGCCGAGGCTACCCGCCGCCGGATCTACGACCGCGTGGCCACCGACCGCGTGGCCATTACCGGCTACCACTTCCCCTTCCCGGCCTATGGCCACATGACCCGGGAAGGCAATGGCTACCGCTTCCGCCTGGCGGATTGGCAGAGCACGGTCTGAGGCACTGAAGCGGGCGGGGCGCTGGTTTCGGCGCCCCGCTCTGCTGCTTCACACGTGGAAGCTTTCGCCGCAGCCGCAGCGGCCCTTTTCATTCGGGTTGGTGAAGGTGAAGCCGGAAGACAGGCCCTTCACCTCGTAGTCCATCGTTGTACCGATGAGGAACAGCGTGGCCTTGCGGTCCACCAGCACCGTCACCTCCTTGTCGGTCACGGTCTCGTCGCCCGGGCCGGCGCCATCCACCCAGGTCAAATCATAGCTCATGCCGGAACAGCCCTTGGTGCTGACGCCGATGCGCAGCAGCTTGTCCTGCTCGCCCTTGGCGTAGAGCGCGCGCAGGCGTTCGGCGGCGGCATCGGTCAGCGCCATCAGCGGCGGCAGGGCGCGCTTGGGGCGCGGCGGCGTGGTAATGGAAGTGCTCATCGGTCGCGCCTCCTCAGTACATGTTCAACGCAAGCTTGGCGTCTTCGCTCATGCGCTCGCGGTCCCAGGGCGGGTCCCACACCACATCAACGGAAACATCGGTCACGCCCGGTACCATGCGCACTGCTTCCTCGATCTGCGCAGGCAATTCCTGCGCCGAGGGGCAGCTTGGCGTGGTCAGCGTCATCTCCACCTTCACCACGCCATCATCGGCAATTTCAATGGCGTAGATCAGGCCGAGTTCGTAGATGTCCACCGGGATTTCCGGGTCGAACACCGTCTTCATCATGGTGATGACGGCTTCTTCCGTCACTTTCGGCAAGGCTTCGCCCTGCGGGGTCCAGGCGCCATGAGACGCCGTGGCGTTGTCTTCACTCACTGCTCGCCTCCTTGCTGCCATCCAGGGCCGCATTCAGGGTGTGCCAGGCCAATGTGGCGCACTTTACCCGGCTGGGAAACTCATGCACGCCGGCCAGCGGCTGCAGCCGCTCCATCTCGTCGGCCAGTTCGGCGCCGCATTCGGGGCAGCTGCCGGTCATCGCCAGGGCGCGGAAGCTGTCACTCAACTGGTGAGCCTGGGCCAAGGTCTTGCCCTTCACCGTCTCCGTCATCAGCGAAGCACTGGCCATGGAGATGGCGCAGCCACGGCCCTGGAAGCCAAGGTCGGTCACCACTTCGCCGTCCAGCTTCAGCGCCAACTCCATGCGGTCGCCGCACATCGGGTTGTCGCCCTTGGCGTGGCGGTTGGCATCCTCAGGCCGGCGGAAATTCCGCGGCTTGAGGCCATGGTCCAGGATGAGTTCCTGGTAGAGATCGCGAAGGTCATCGAACATCTGATGTCTCCGACGGCCGATTGAAGTCGCCCGTCATGCGAAGAACTCCCTGGCCTTGACCAGCGCCGCACCGAGGAAGTCGATCTCCTCCGGCGTGGTGTAGAGGCCGAAGCTGGCGCGGCAGGTGCCGCCTTCCACGCCGAAGCGCTCATGCAGCGGCTCGGCGCAATGCCGCCCGGCGCGCACGGCAATGCCGGCACGGTCCAGCAGGGTGGAAAGGTCATGCGCGTGGGCGTTGTCGAGCGAGAAGGCGAAGACGCCACCACGGTCCTGCGCGCGGCCGAGCAGGCTCAGCCCTTCCACCTGAGACAGTACCGCCATGGCGTGATCCACCAGGGCGCGCTCATGCGCCTCAATGGCCGGCAGCCCGATGGCGGTAACGTAGTCGATGGCGGCGTGCAGGCCGATGGCCTCCACGATCGCGGGCGTACCGGCCTCAAACCGCGCCGGCGGGGCCGCCCAGGTGCTGCCGGCCAGCGAAACCGTGGCGATCATGTCGCCACCACCCAGGAAGGGCGGCATCGCCTCCAGCAGCGCGTGCTTGGCGTAGAGCACGCCAATGCCGGTGGGGCCGTACAGCTTGTGGCCGGTGAACACGTAGAAATCGGCGTCCAGCGCCTGCACATCCACCTTGCGGTGCACGGCGGCCTGGCTGCCGTCAAACAGCACCTTGGCGCCGGCTTCATGCGCCATGCGGGCGATTTGCGCGGCGGGCGTGACAGTGCCGAGCACGTTGGACATGTGCGTGACCGCGACCAGCCCCACCTTGCCGTCCTTCAGCTTGGCGGCCAGGTCTTCCAGGTCCAACTCGCCGGCATCGGTAACGCGCACGTAGCGCAGCTCAATGCCGTGGGCGTCGCGCAGCATTTGCCAGGGCACCATGTTGGCGTGGTGCTCCATCTCGCTGGTCACCACCGCCTGGCCGGGCTTGAGGATGCCACGGCCATAGCAATGCGCCACCAGGTTGATGGCCATGGTGCTGTTGGCGGTGAAGACAATCTCCTCCGCCCGCGCCGCGTTGAGAAACGTGGCCACGGCGCGGCGCGACGCTTCATAGGCTTCGGTCGCCGTTTCGCTCAGGTAGTAGGCGCCGCGATGCACATTGGCGTAGGCACTTTCCATGCAGCGCATCATGGCGCCAATCACCTGGCGCGGCTTCTGCGCCGAGGCACCGCTGTCGAGGAAGACCAGCGGCTTGCCGCGCTGCATCTGCGCCAGGATCGGGAAATCCTCGCGGATTTTACGAACGTCGAAGCTCATGTGTGGCGCACCCACCAGGCCTCGATGGCGCCTTCCAGCGCGGTGTGGAGGATGGGGTTTTCCACCCCTTCCAGCGCGGCTTCCAGGAAGGCGCGCACCAGCATGGTGCGGGCCTCAGCTTCCGGAATGCCACGGGCGCGCAGATAGAATAGCTGATCGGCGTCCAGTTCACCCACCGTGGCGCCGTGGCTGCACTTCACGTCGTCGGCGTAGATTTCCAGCTGCGGCTTGCTGTCCATCTCGGCATCGGAGCTGAGCAGCAACGCCTGGTTCATCTGGTAGCCGTCGGTGCGCTGGGCCGCCTGGCGCACCAGGATCTTGCCCTGGAACACGCCGCGCGACTTGCCCTTCAGCACGGTCTTGTAGGTCTGCCGGCTGGCGCAATCCGGCGCGGCATGGTCCAGGAAGGTGGTGGTATCGGCGTGCTGGCCATCGCCGAGCAACTGCGCGCCATTCATGTGGCAGGTGGCGCCAGGGCCGCTCAGCGTGGCGTGAATCTCGTTGCGCACCAGCCGGCCACCCGAATTCAGGGTAAAGTTGTCGTAGGTGCCGCCGGCCGCCACGCTGGCGTAGACCGTACTGAGCTGAAAGCCCTGCGCGCCTTCCTGCTGCAAGCGAACATGGGTGAAGCTGGCGCCCTCGGCCACCTCAACCTGCCACACCGGGTTGTGCAGATAGCGCTTGTCGGTCGGGCCGATGCTGGTTTCCAGCAGCGCCAGCCGGGCGCCCTTTTCCAGCCGGATAATGTGGCGCGGATGCACCGCGGCGGGGCGGTCCGCCGCCTGCACCACATGCAGCAATTCCAGCGTGCCCGCGTCCTGCCCCTCGGCGATGGTCAGGAACAGCCCATCCTCGAAGAACATGCTGTTCAGCGCCGCCATCGGCTCTGCCGGCGCGGCAATGCGGCCCTGCAATTCCGGCAGCCAATGGCCAATGCTGGCAGCGGCAAAGCTGGAAAGGTCAGCGCGGTGCCGACCATCCACAAACACCACGCGCTGTTCCGCCCGCGCCGCCGGCAGTGCCACGGCGGCATCCACGGCAGAAAGCGGCGCGTCGAAGCCAGCCTGCGCCAGCGGACGCAGGTCGGTGTAGTGCCAAGCCTCCACGCGGCGCGTGGGCAGCCCTTGGGCGCGGAAACTCGCCGCCGCATCCGCCCGCAGCGCCACCAGCCAGGGCAGGTTGGCGCCCGGCAGGTGGTCCTTCAGCCCTTCATGGCGATGCAGGAAGCCTTCGGCCCCGCCAGGTGCAATCGCGCTCATGCCGCCTGCGCCGCCCCATAGCCGCTGGCTTCCAGCTCCAGCGCCAATTCCTTGCCGCCGCTGCGCACAATGCGGCCGCCCATCAGCACATGCACGCGGTCCGGCACAATGTAGGTCAGCAGGCGCTGGTAATGGGTGATGACGAGGGCGGAGAAGTTCGGCCCGCGCAGCGCGTTGACGCCATCGGAGGCAATCTTCAGCGCGTCGATATCCAGGCCGCTGTCGGTCTCATCCAGAATGGCCAGTTGCGGCGCCAGCAGCGCCATCTGCAGCACTTCGTTGCGCTTCTTCTCGCCGCCGCTGAAGCCGACATTCACGCCGCGCTTCAGCATGTCCTCCGGCATGTTCAGCTCCTTCATGCGGGCACGCGCCAGCTTGAGGAACTGCATCGCGTCCAGCTCGCTCTCGCCGCGGCCACGCCGCACCGCGTTCAGCGCCGTGCGCAGGAAGTTGGCGTTGCCCACGCCAGGCAATTCCACCGGGTACTGGAAGGCCAGGAACACGCCGGCAGCGGCACGCGCCTCCGGCTCCAGCGCCAGCAGGTCCACGCCGTTGAAGGTGGCGGTGCCACCAGTGACCACATAGCCATCGCGGCCCGCCAGCACATAGCTGAGCGTGGATTTGCCCGAGCCATTCGGGCCCATGATGGCGTGAACTTCGCCGGTGGGCACTTCAAGGTCGATCCCCTTGAGGATCTGCTTGCCATCAACCTCGGCGGTCAGCCCCTGAATGCGCAGCATCAGCCGACACTCCCTTCCAACGAAATCTGCAACAGCTTCTGTGCTTCCACGGCGAATTCCATGGGCAATTCCTTCAGCACCTCACGGCAAAAGCCGTTCACAATCATGCCCACGGCTTCCTCCTGCGTCAGCCCGCGCTGGCGGCAGTAGAACAGCTGGTCCTCGGCAATGCGGCTCGTGGTCGCCTCATGCTCCAGCTTCGCGGTCAGGCAGCGATTCTCAATGTAGGGCACGGTATGCGCGCCGCACTGGTCGCCAATCAGCAGTGAATCGCACTGGGTGAAGTTGCGCGCACCCTTGGCCGTGGGCGCCACGCGCACCAGGCCACGATAGGTGTTCTGGCCATGCCCGGCGCTGATGCCCTTGCTGACAATGGTGCTTTTGGTGCGGGCACCAACATGGATCATCTTCGTGCCCGTGTCGGCCTGCTGGTAGTTGTTGGTGATGGCAACGCTGTAGAACTCGCCCACGCTGTCCTCACCCAGCAGCACGCAGGAAGGATACTTCCAGGTGATGGCGCTGCCGGTCTCCACCTGCGTCCAGCTCACCTTGCTGCGCTTGCCGCGGCACTGCGCCCGCTTGGTGACGAAGTTGTAGATGCCGCCCTTGCCCTCGGCGTCACCGGGGTACCAGTTCTGCACCGTGCTGTATTTAATGCTGGCATCATCCAGCGCCACCAATTCCACCACCGCCGCGTGCAGTTGGTTCTCATCGCGCATCGGCGCGGTGCAGCCTTCAAGGTAGCTCACCGTGCTGCCTTCATCGGCAATGATCAGGGTGCGCTCAAACTGCCCGGTGCTCTTCGCATTGATACGGAAATAGGTGGAAAGCTCCATCGGGCAGCGCACCCCCTTGGGGATGTAAACGAAGCTGCCATCGGTGAAGACCGCGCTGTTCAGCGCGGCGTAGAAATTGTCGCCGGTCGGCACCACGGTGCCGAGATACTGCTGCACCAACTCGGGGTGCGTGTGCACCGCCTCACTGATGGCGCAGAAGATGATGCCGTCCTTCGCCAGCCGCTCCTTGTAGGAGGTAGCGACGCTGACGCTGTCGAACACCGCGTCCACCGCAATCGGCATGCGTGCATCGGCGGCGCTTTCGCCGGCGCCTTCAACGCCCGCGAGGAAGGCCTGTTCCTTCAGCGGAATGCCCAGCTTGGCGTAGGTCTTCAGCAGTTCCGGGTCTACCTCGTCCAGCGACTTCGGCCCCTGCTTCGGCGCGGCGTAGTAGAAGGCGTCCTGGAAGTCGATCTTCGGGTAGTGCACCGAAGGCCAGGTCGGCTCGGTCATGGTTTGCCAATGGGCAAAAGCCTTCAGCCGCCATTCCAGCAACCAGGCCGGCTCGTTCTTCTTGGCGCTGATGAAGCGGACGATGCCCTCGTTCAAACCCTTGGGCGCGAAGTCCATCTCAATGTCGGTCTCGAAGCCCCACTTGTAGGTGCCTTCGGTCGCGGCCTGGACGGTTTCAATGGTTTCGGTAACGGCGGCCATGCTGGCTTACTCCGCCATGAGGTTCATGATTGAAGCGGCGGCGCGCATCGGCGGGCAATCAATCCGCCCACTGAGATCCGCCACCGTAATGCCGGAAAGCGCGTTGCGAATCGCGTCATTCACCGGGTCCCAGCGGCCACGCACCGGGCAATGGTTTTCCGTCTCGCAGGCGCTGGTGGCGCCATCCACGCAGGCGGTCAGCGCAATCGGGCCGTCGAAGGCCACAATCACCTCGGCCAGCGGCATGGCGTCCAGCGGGCGGGCCAGGCGGTAACCACCCCGAGCGCCGCGCACGCCTTCCACCAGGCCAGCCTGGCCCAGTATTTTCAACACCTTGGAAACAGTCGGCTCCGCCATGCCGGTGCTCAGCGCCAGGCCCGGGGCGGTTTGCACCTGGCCCCCGGCGGTGGCGCCGTCCTGCTCCAGGCGGCTCAACACCACCACGGCATAGTCAGTGAGTTTGGATAGTCGGAGCACGCTGGTCCCTCTCGCTGAGGGGCAAATAGTACCTTTTCTGTCCTGTTTAAAGGGGGGACTTGCCGCGGCGCTCCCTGCGGGTAGCTTCAGCGCTTCTCCAGCCGAAGGGATTCAGCCCATGCCGACCGTGCGCGCCAGTGACGGAGTGGAACTTTACTACGAGGAAACCGGCAGCGGCATTCCGCTGGTCTTCGTGCATGAATACGCCGGCGACCTGCGCAGCTGGGAATTGCAGGTGCGCTATTTCAGCCGGCGCTATCGCTGCATCACCTTCAATGCGCGCGGCTATCCGCCTTCCGCCGTGCCCACCGAGCAGTCGGCCTATTCGCAGGACCGCGCGGCTGATGACATTGCTGATGTCATCAAGGGGCTGGGCTTGGGCAAGGCGCATGTCATCGGCTGCTCCATGGGCGCCTTCGCCAGCCTGCATCTGGGGCTGCGCTACCCGGAATTGTGCCTCAGCATCGTCGCCAGCGGCGTGGGCTATGGCGCGGTAAAGGGCAAGGAAGCGCTGTTCCACGCCGAGCTGGACGCCACCGTGGCGCGCATTCGGGCCGAGGGCATGGCGGAAATGTCCAAGGTCTATTCGCGTGGCCCCTCGCGCCTGATCTTCGAGGAGACCGACCCGCGTGGCTATGCCGAGTTCGTGCAGCAGCTGGGCGAGCACTCCACCGAAGGTGCCGCGCTGACCATGGGCGGCGTGCAGCGCAAGCGGCCTTCGCTGTTCGACCTGGAAGCCGGCTTCCGCGCCTATACCACCCCCACGCTGGTGTTCTGTGGCGACGAGGACGACGCGACGCTGGAGCCGAGCATCTTCCTCAAGCGCACCATTCCCACCGCCGGACTGGTGGTGCTGCCCAAGTGCGGCCACACGCAGAACCTGGAGGAGCCGGCGCTGTTCAACAGCTTCGTTCTGGACTTCATCACCCGGGTTGATGCCGGCCGCTGGCCGCGCCGCATTCCGGAAAGCCAGGCCGATGCGCTGATTGCGGCCGTGAAGAAGTAACCACCGGCGTTTACCGGTTGTTGGTGCCAGCCCTGGAATATCCGCGCCTGCCAGCGGGGATATTTCAGGATGGACAGCGCAACCCTTGCCGCACGCCCGGCCAGCGGCGCCACCAGCTATGAAGTGATGCTGCGCGCCAGCGTAGCCACGCGCTTCAAGCTACGCGACCGCTGGCTGATAGCCGCCAGCAGCCCGGATGAAGCCGGGGCCAGGCGCGAGTTCGCCGCGCTATGCCAGGAATTCCCGGGGGAAACCGTGCATCTGCGCCTGGTGCGCAGCAGCGCCGGCACCGAGGACGGCCAATACCATGACCGCGTGCTGGACAGCCGGGAGCCCACCGAGGCGCGGCCACGCCATGCACTGCGCGCCACACCCAGCCCCAGGGCGCGCAGCCGCGCTACCGCGCCGGAACGCAGCCGGATGGCTCAGCCGCCCCCTGCCCTGCCGAGCGACAGCGCGCTGCGCTGGCGCCTGGCCGGGGCGGCGACCGTAGCCGCCCTGCTGCTGTGCTGGTTGCTGCGTTAAATCCGCACGCGGCCGGCTTCCACGCCGCGCAGCAGGTCGGGCCAGATCACCTCCTGCGGCGTCACTTCCTTGCCCAGCCGGCCCATGCCGCGCAGCTGGGTAATGGCCAGTTGCACATTGCTCACCGTGTCGGCCGAAAGGTTCAGCCGGTAGTCCAGCTTGGTCATCAGTTCCGCCACCAGCCCACGGTCCTGGCGCAGGAAGCGGGCGATCATGCGGGCAGACTCGGTCGGGTCGCTGCGCAGCAGCTCGGCGGCCTGGATCATGCTGCGCACAAAGCCACGCGCCGCCGCATCATTGGCCTGCACCCAGCTCTTGTTCATGTAGATCAGGTTGCGGATGATCTGGATGTGCTCGTTGGTCACCAGGATCTTGGTGTTGGAAATGGCGCGCAGGCCGCGCGTCATCCAGGGTTCCCACACCACATAGGCGTCGATATTGCCGCGCTCCAGCGCCGCGATCATCTCGGGCGCATCGACATACACAATGGTGTAGTCGGCGGCGTTCATGTTCATTTTGGCCAGGATGGCGAGCCACAGCGTCTCGCTGGCGGTGCCGCGGGCCAGGCCGATCTTCTTGCCCTTCAGCCCTTCCATGTTCTCCACGCCACGGGCCACCACGCCCATCCAGCGCAGCAGGGCGGTGCCTTCGGCCACGCACACCACGTTGGAGTCGACGATATGGGTGGAAACGCCACCCTGCTCGGCGCCGAACACCGCCTGCACCTGGTTACCCACCAGGAAGGGAATCATGGCGCTGCCGGAGGTGCCGGTGTTGACCGTAACGTCCAGGCCGTTGCGTTCAAAAATGCCGCTTTCCTTGGCCACGTAGAAATGGCCGAAGGCGGGGTCCACGCCGGTGGCGATGGTGATCTTGGTCAGTGCCTGCGCCTTCACGGGCAGGGCGGCCATCAGGGCCGGGGCGGCAAACAGCGTACGACGCAGCATGGGGTGGTTTTCCTCACATCGTTGGATTGAAGCGGCCGGCAAAGGCCCGAATGGCAAGG
>CANFIE010000081.1 GCA_947446625.1 Acetobacteraceae bacterium
CCCTCCCTATAGCAAATTCCACACCCTACGGCACGCGGAATTCCGCATTCGGCCGCAGGTTTCCGGCCGCCGCCACGAAGCCCTCGGCCTGGCCCCGCAATGGGGCGAAAATGCTGCTGTCGGTGCCGGTCAAAAACACCTGCACCGGCAGCGCAACCAATGCCTCGAACAGCGCCGCCCGCCGCCCGGCATCCAGATGCGCCGCCACCTCGTCCAGCAGCAGCACGGGGGCAAAACCACGCGCCGCCGCAATCAGCGTGGCATGCGCCAGCACCACCGAAACCAGCAGCGCCTTCTGCTCCCCGGTGGAGCACAGCCCGGCCGGAATGCCCTTCTCCAGGTGGTAGAACACCAGTTCGGCCCGATGCGGCCCCTGCAACGTCGCCCCCGCCGCCGCATCGCGCCCGCGCGCCGACGCCCAGGCCGCGCGCCAGGCCTCCTCCACCGCCAGGGCCGGCGCCTGGTCCAGCGCCTGGCCCAGCGGGCAGGTCAACTCCAACCGCGCCGCCGGAAACGCCCCCGTCACGCCCCCCGCCAGCGCCTGGTTCAGCCGCGCCAGCAGGCCACGCCGGGCGGCGGCGGCGGCCACGCCATGCCGCGCCATGGCATCCTCCAGCCCAGCCAGCCAGGCGGCGTCGCGCTTGCCCTCATGCAGCAGACGGTTGCGCTGGGCCATGGCGTGGTCATAGGCCGCCACCTCCCGCGCATGATGCGGCTCCAGCGCCCACACCAACCGGTCAAGAAAGCGCCGGCGCTCCCCGGCGCTGTCCTGGAAAAGCCGGTCCATCTGCGGCGTCAGCCACACCGCCGCCACGCGCTCGGCCAGTTCTGCTTGCGTGCGGGCGGGAGCGCCGTCCAGCCGGAACACCCGCTTTTCCAGCGGGCCGCCTTCCGGCGTGCCGGTGCCCAGGTCGAACTCGCCGTACAGCCCCTCAAACCGCCCGGCCACCGCCCAGGGCTGCGGCCCTTCGGCGGCGTGGCGGGCATATTCCGCCACCTTCGCCCCGCGCAGGCCGCGCCCGGGCGTCAGCAGGCTGATCGCTTCCAGCAGGTTGGTCTTGCCCACGCCATTCTCGCCGGTCACCACCACCAGGCGCCCATGCAGCGGCAGGCTCAGCTCGGCGTAGCTGCGGAAGTCCCGCAGCTTCAGTCGCGTCAGGCGCAGTGCGGGCGTCAAACCCGCATCGGCATCAACACATACAGCGCCTCGGGCTTGGCGGCGTCGCGCACCACGGTGGGGGCGCTGCCATCGGCAAACTCAAACTGCACCGTCTCGATGATCTGGTCGGTGATGTCGTTCAGGTAGCGGGCCTGGAAGCCAATCTCCAACGGGGTGTTGTCATAGCTCACCACCTCGCCTTCCAGTTCCTCCTGCGCCTGGCCCGATTCCGGGCTGGCCGCCGACAGCACCAGCAGGTTGCGGTCCAGGCTCAGCTTCACCGGCTTGCTGCGCTCGCTCGAAATCGCCGCCACGCGCCCCACGGCCTCGGCGAATTCCTTCTTCCGCACCTTCAAAATCTTGTCGTTCCCACGCGGAATCACCCGCTCATATTCCGGGAAGGTGCCGTCGATCAGCTTGCTGGTCAGCGAAACCGGGCCAATGCCGAAGCGGATTTTGGTGTCGGAAAGCCGCACCTCAATCTCGTCCTGGGTTTCCTCGGCCAGCTTGCGCAGTTCGTTGATAGTCTTGCGCGGCACGATCACGCCCGGCATGCCGGCGGCGCCATCCGGCACCGGCTCCTGCACCCGGGCCAGCCGGTGGCCATCCGTCGCCACGGCGCGCAGCCACTTCTCGCCCTCGGCCTCGGCCACATGCAGGTAAATGCCGTTCAGGTAGTAGCGCGTCTCCTCGGTGGAGATGGCGAAGCGCGTGCGGTCAATCAGTTCCCGCAACTGCCCGGCCGGCAGCATGAAGCGCGTCGGCAGCTTGCCCTCGGTCATCGAGGGGAAGTCCTCCACCGGCAGCACCGCCAGGCTGGTATTGAAGCGGCCGGCCCGCAGGCTCAGCGGCGCATCGCCACCGCCATGGTCCAGTTCCACCTTCGCGCCCTCGGGAAGCTTGCGTACAATCTCGTACAGCGTGGCGGCCGGGGCGGTGGTGCGGCCCTCGCGGCTGATCTGCACGCCGGGCACTTCCTCCACCACCGCAATTTCCATGTCGGTGGCGGTCAGCTTCAAGGCGCCACCCTGGGCTTCCAGCAACACATTCGCCAGAATGGGAATGGTGTTCCGGCGTTCCACCACGCTCTGCACATGCGCAAGCGCCTTGAGCAGGATCGCCCTTTCAACGGTGAACTTCATGGCAACCACGCTCCCCTGGCCGAGCAACCAGCCAGCACCGCCCACCGGGCGGCCCTTCGGCCGATTCGCCGGTAGAAGTTAGGGTTTTCCGCGCCAAGCACCAAGCCCGCTCTCGGGGCTCAGGTTCAAGCGGCTGATTCACGCCGCCGGTGTTTCCACCGGCGACGAGCAGACGCGGGGTTCAAGCGGCTGATCCACGCCGCCACTGTTTCCAGCGGCCACGAGCAGACGCTACGATTCCAACGGCGGCAGCGTGGTGACCGTGCCGCCACTCAGTGCGGTCCAGCCGGTCATATCCACCACGAACATGCGCGGCGGCTGCACCAGCACATGCCGTGCCTCGCGGCCTTCCAGAATCCATTCCAGGTAACCGGGGCGGGGGAAATACCCCAGCCTTTCCTGCCAGCGCCGCACATCCACCATGGCGGTGGGCGGCGCCCACACCACCTGAATGCCCTGCCATTCCACCTGCCGATAAACATGCAGGTGGCCGCAGGCAATCACCTGCACCCCGCCGGCCTTGCACGCCGCCAGCAACCGCATGCGGGCGGCAAACGGCACCACCGCGGTGGTCGGCGCCGGATTCTCAACATCATCGTCAAACGGCGGCATGTGGATGAACAGCATCACCGGCCGCTCACCCCGGCCCGCCAGGGCGGCGCGGAGAAACGCCTCCTGCTCGGCTTCCTCGGGCAGGCCGCTGGCCATCAGGCTGGTATCCAGCCCCACCAGCCGCCATTCGCCCACATCGCGGCACCACCAATTCGGCCCCACATGCGCCCGCCAGGCGGCAATCCGCGCCGCATTCACCGGCTGGTTCAGGCGCGAAAACGCCGGCGCCTCGCCGGTATCGTGGTTGCCCGGAATGGCCAGCCAATCCAACCCCAACCCACGCAACTGCGCCGCGCCAAAGGCCAAATCCGCTGGCACCACCGGGGCGTTGAAGGCGATGTCGCCGCTATGCACCAGCAGGTCGGGCGGGGCCTCGCGCATGGCAGCGCGAAACGCCGCCCAATTCTGCGCAAAATAGCCATGCGTCGGCGAAAGATGCGTATCGCTGACCTGCACCAGCCGCAGCATGGCCACGCTCAGGTCTCAAGCATCTTGCGCAGCAGCGCCACATCCTCGGCGAAGGACGGGTCCGCCGCCATCAACTCGGCAATGCGAGACACCGCATGCATCACCGTGGTGTGGTCGCGATTGCCGAAGCGCCGGCCAATCTCGGGCAGGCTGCGCTGGGTCAGCTGCTTGGCCAGGTACATCGCCACCTGGCGCGGCCGGGCCACATTGCGGGCGCGGCGCGGGCTGGCCATGTCGGTCAGGCGGATATTGTAGTGCTCCGACACCTTGCGCTGAATCTCCTCAATCGAGATCCGCTTCTCATGCGCGCGCAGCATGTCGGCCAGCACTTCCTGCACGCTGTCCATGGTGACGGTGCGGCCAAACAGGTTGGCATGCGCAATCAGCCGGTTCAGCGCGCCCTCAAGCTCGCGCACATTGCTGGTGATTTTATGCGCCAGCAGTTCCAGCACCTTCGGCGGCACCATCACCCCGGCGGCCGAGGTCTTGGCCTCAACAATCGAGAGGCGCAGTTCATAGGTGGTGGCGTGCAGGTCGGCCACCATGCCCCAACCCAGGCGGGTGCGCAGCCGGTCCTCAATGCCGCTCAGGTCGCTGGGCGACTTGTCGGCGCTCACCACAATCTGCTTGCCGGCATCCACCAGCGCATTGAAAGTGTGGAAGAATTCTTCCTGCGTATTGTCCTTGCCGATCAGGAATTGCAGGTCGTCGATCATCAGCACATCGACCGAACGCAGGCTTTCCTTGAACTCCATGGTCGACTGCGACCGCAGCGCCGCGATGAAGCGGTACATGAACTTCTCGGCGCTCATGTAGGCCACGCTCAGGTCGCCACGCTCGCGGATGCCCCAGGCAATGGCGTGCATCAGGTGGGTCTTGCCCAGCCCCACGCCGCCATACAGGAACAGCGGGTTGAAGCCCGGCGAATTCGGCCGCTCTGAAACCCGGCGCGCGCAGGCATGCGCCACCTCGTTAGGCTTGCCCACCACGAAGGTATCAAAGGTGAAGCGCGGCTCAAGCGGTGCAATCCAGTCACCGGCGCGGTCGCCCGTGGTGGCCGGGGCCGCTGGCACGCTCGGCCGGGCAGGCTCCACGGCGCGCGGCACCAGGCTCTCGCCCAGCCCATGCTCGGGCCCGGCATCCGTCATGCCGGCGGCCACGCGAATATCCACGCGGCGCACGCCGGGCACTTCGCTCAGCCACAGGGCACGCAAGCGCTCACCGTAATGGCCGCGCACCCAGTCCCGCAGGAAGCGGGTCGGCAGCAGCACAATGGCTTCGTCGCCCTCAATCCCGGCCAGGGTCATCTGGCGCAGCCAGGTGCGGTACTCAACCTCGCCCACTTCGTCGCGCAGGCGGCCGCGAATGCGGGCCCAACTGGCGGCGAGTTGCGGAGAGCCTTGCGGACTCGTCGGCTGGGGGAGCGATGAGCCGGGTTCCTTATCCATTCCCTCGCACCTGCACCCTGTTTTGGCCGCAGCCGATCCATTCCTGCCCAGCATGCGCGCCTGACCAAAGGTCAGTGAGCAAAAACAACCCGTTCCGGGGGGAAATCAGGGTTGCCGTCGCTACTCGCTACCGGACAAAGACACTAGCTTACATTCGCCGACTCGGCAAATGCAGATTTCGGCTTTGACAACTGAGAAAATACATCCGTCGAATGAATACAATCAGCAACGGCGGATGCGGCGGTGCTGAGCGCGGGCGAGGGGCGGCTTTACTTGCCGCCACCGATCAATATCGCATACGCGATTATTGATCGGCCCGCTTTATACTTAGTTTTACTGGTAGATCAGGCCTGCGCAGCGGCAGCCAAACCCTTAATCCGCGACGAGAGGCGCGACAGCTTGCGCGCAACCGTGTTGCGGTGGAGCACGCCCTTGGTGGCGGCGCGCTGCAATTCCGGCTGCGCCGCCTTCAGGGCGTCGGCCGCAATGCCCTTATCGCCTTCGGCGATGGCCTGCTCGACCTTGCGCAGGAAGGTGCGCACGCGCGACCGGCGCGCACGGTTACGAACAGTGCGCTTCTCGTTCTGGCGGATGCGCTTGCGCGCGGAGGCAGTGTTCGCCATGGCGTATGACTTCAGTCCAGCAAGAGGAATAACAAGAGCCACCGCAACAGGGGTTGGCGGCGACGGAAGCCGCGCTTCTAGCCCCGGGCCAATGGCGGCGTCAAGGACGCAGCCACGCCCCGGGGCCAGCCGCTAGCGGTTGCGGAAGTTGGCCGGCCGCTTTTCCACAAAGGCGGCCATGCCTTCCTTCTGGTCCTCGGTGGCAAAAAGCGAGAGGAACAGCCGCCTTTCGGTCTTCACCCCCTCGTTCAGCGTGGTCTCGAAGGCGGCGTTCACCGCATCCTTGCCAATCGCCACGGCGGTGGCCGAAAGCCCGGCAATCGCCTGGCCCACCTTCACCGCCTCGGCCAGCAGGTCGGCCGCCGGCACCACACGGGCCACCAGGTTGGCCCGGTCAGCCTCCTCGGCGTTCAGCATGCGGCCGGTCAGCACCATTTCCATGGCCTTGCTCTTGCCCACCGCACGGGTCAGCCGCTGGCTGCCGCCGGCGCCCGGAATCACCCCAAGCTTGATCTCGGGCTGGCCGAATTTGGCGGTATCGGCGGCAATGATCATGTCGCACATCATCGCCAACTCGCAGCCGCCGCCCAAGGCAAAGCCCGCCACGGCGGCAATCACCGGCTTCTTCACCCGCAGCACGGTCTCCCATGGCGCAATGAAGTCCTGCAGCACCACCGCCGGAAAGCTGCGGGCCTGCATTTCCTTGATATCAGCCCCGGCGGCAAAAGCCTTTTCGCTGCCGGTGATCACAATGGCGGCAATCGCGGGGTCGGCGTCATAGGCCAGCAGCGCCTGGCCCAGTTCGCCCATCAGTTGGTCGCACAGCGCGTTCAGCGCCTTGGGCCGGTTCAGCGTAATCACGGCCACCGGGCCGCGAGTCTCGGTCAGGATCATTTCGTAGGCCATCGGCGTTCTCCCGTTGCTGCTTCGCTGTATCTAACGCTGCCGGTGCGGACAATAGAAGCTGGCCCGCCCGCTCTGCACGATCCGCTGAATGCCCTTGCAGCGCGGCTCACCCGGGCAATCGCCGCAGGGCAGCCCCTCGCGGTCGTAAACCAGGAAGCGTTCCTGGAAAAACCCAATGCCGCCATCGGCCTGCACATAATCCCGCAGGCTGGACCCACCGGCCTCGATGCTCTCGGTCAGCACCTGCTTGATGGCCGGCACCAGCTTCAGGCAGCGCGCCCCGGCCACGCTATAAGCTTCCCGGCGCGGGCTGATGCCAGCCCGGTGCAGCGCCTCGCTCACATATATATTGCCCAGCCCCGCCACCACCTTCTGGTCCAGCAGCGCGGCCTTTATCGGCGTGTGCTTGCCGGCCAGGGCGTCGCTCAGCACATCGGGCGTAAAGGCATCCTCCAGCGGCTCCGGCCCCAGCCCGGCCAGCAGCTTGTGGCCATCCTCCGCCGCGCTCGGCACCAAATCCACGCTGCCAAAGCGGCGCGGATCGACAAAGCCCACATGGGTGCCGTCCTCGGTCTGCATGAAGAAATGTTCATGCGCCACCGGCTCATTCGGCACATCCGCCACCCGCCGCGCCACCATCCGGCCCGACATGCCCAAATGCACCAGCAGGCTGTCGCCGCCCTCCAGCCGCATCAGCATGTACTTGGCCCGGCGCCGAAACCCCAGCACCCGCGCCCCTTGCAGCCGCGCCACCAGCCCGGGCGGAAACGGCCAGCGCATATCCGGCCGGCCGATATGCGCCGCCACGATGCGCCGCCCCTCCAGCACGCGGGCCAGGCCGCGCATCACCGTTTCCACTTCCGGCAATTCAGGCATGCGTTCCCCCCAGGCCATTTCCGGTGCTACCCTGCCCGCCATGCAGGAAGATGTCGATTTCGGCTACCGTCAGGTGCCGCGCACGGAAAAAGCCACCCTGGTGAAGCAGGTCTTCGCCAGCGTCGCCCCGCGGTACGACCTGATGAACGACCTGATGTCGCTTGGGCTGCATCGGGCCTGGAAGCGCGCCTTCGTGGCCGCCATTGGCTGCTCCCCGCGGGAAACCCTGCTCGACCTCGCCGGCGGCACTGGCGATATCAGCTTTGCCGCGCTGGCCAAGGGCGCCGGCCGCGTCCTGCTCACCGACATCAACCCCGCCATGCTGGCCGTGGCGCAGGACCGCGCGCTGGAACGCGGGCTGGCCCAGGGCCTCAGCCTGCTCTGCGTCGATGCCGAACACATCCCGCTGCCCGATTGCAGCGTGGAGAAAATCTCCATCGCCTTCGGCCTGCGCAACTGCACCGACAAACCTGCCGTGCTGCGCGAAGCCCGCCGCGTACTGCGCCCCGGTGGCCGCTTCCACTGCCTGGAATTCTCCCGCGTGGAAGTCGCCCCCCTGGCGCCGATCTATGACGCCTGGAGCTTCAAGGTCCTGCCCCTGCTCGGCGCCCGCTTCGCCCAGGATGCCGAGAGCTACCAATACCTGGCCGAAAGCATCCGCATGTTCCCCGACCAGGAAGCCCTGGCCGAGATGATGCGCGCCGCCGGGCTGGAACAGGTGAAATACCAAAGCCTCTCTGGCGGCATCGTCGCCATTCACACCGGCTGGCGCCTGTAGCCCATGCTCACCACGCGCCTCGTCACCCCGGCCGACCTTTCGCAAACCCCCACCCTGGCGGCGCTGCAGCAAGTGCCGGTCGATCTCGACGAACGCGCCTACCTGTTCCCTCAGGGCAAGCCGCTCACCCGGCTGGTGCTGCACCCGGATGGCCGGCACATCCGAGTGGATGCCGTCTTCGCCTTCAACGCCACGCGCACCCCACCCCGGCTGTTCACACTGGAGTTGGACGACGCCCGGCATTTGGCGAAAACCCTGGTGGATGCCGTCTATCTGGCTCGCACCCAGCACGCCATTACCGAGACGATGCGCGTGACCATCGAGGTGCTGGCCAATGGCTACCGCCTGCAAATCGGCGAACAGGATACCGGCCTCGGCCTCTACCTCGGCACCGCCAGCATCTGGCGGGTTTGCCAGGCGCTGCTGCGCGCCATCGATTCCATCGCCCCGGTCGAAAGCAATTAGTCATGCAGGGCAAGAACCTGCTGCTGGTCATCTCCGGCAGCATCGCTGCGTATAAATCGCTGCTGCTCATCCGCCTGCTGCGCCAGTCCGGCGCCACGGTCCACGCCGTGCTCACCGCCGGCGGCGCCCGCTTCGTCACGCGGGAAGCCCTGGCCGGCCTTACCGGCCAACGCGTGCATGACGATCTTTGGGCCGCCGAGGCCGAGATTGGCCATATCCGCCTGGCCCGCCTGCCCGATGCCGTGGTGGTGGCCCCCGCCAGCGCCGACCTGCTGGCCAAAATGGCGCATGGCCTGGCCGATGACCTGGCCAGCACCATCCTGCTCGCCACCCGCGCCCCGATTCTGGTGGCCCCGGCCATGAACCCGGCCATGTGGCAGCACCCCGCCACCCAGGCCAACATGGCCCTGCTGCGCGCCCGCGGCGTGGCCGTGGTGGGCCCCGGGGAAGGCGCCATGGCCGAGCCCGAAAGCGGCCCCGGCCGGCTGGCCGAAGCCGAGGAAATGCACGCCGCCATCGCCGCGCTGCTGGCCCCGGCCGGCCCGCTTACCGGCCGCCACGCCCTGGTCACCAGCGGCCCGACGCATGAGCCCATCGACCCCGTGCGCTACATCGCCAATCGCAGCAGCGGCAAGCAGGGCCACGCCATCGCCGCCGCCCTGGCCGCGCTCGGCGCCCGCGTCACGCTGGTCTCCGGCCCGGTTACCCAGCCCACCCCCAAAGGCGTGATGCTGCGCCCGGTGGAAACCGCGCGCGACATGCTGGCCGCCTGCGAAGCCGCCCTGCCCGCCGATGTTTTTGTCGCCGCCGCCGCCGTGGCTGATTGGCGCGTTGCCAGCGAAGCCACGCAAAAACTGAAAAAAACGCCGGGTGCCGCCGCCCCCACCCTCACCATGGCGCTGAACCCCGATATTCTCGCCACCCTCTCAAAGCACACCCAGCGCCCGCGCCTCGTCGTCGGCTTCGCCGCCGAGACCGAAACCGTGGTGCAGCACGCGCTCGACAAGCGCCAGCGCAAGGGCTGCGACTGGATCGTGGCGAATGACGTCTCCGGCGATGTCATGGGCGGCGACCTCAACACCATCCACCTCATTTCCGCCGAGGGCGTCGAGGATTGGCCCCGCCTGCCGAAGCAGGATGTGGCCGCCCGGCTGGCGGCGCGCATCGCCAAGGAATTCAGCTGATGACCCAGAGCATCCATGTGGTCCGCCTGCCCCACGCCGCCGACCTGCCCTTGCCCAGCTACGCCACCGCCGGCGCGGCGGGCATGGACCTGCTGGCCGCCGTCACCGCCCCGCTCACCGTGGCGCCCGGCGCCCGCGCCCTGGTGCCCACCGGCCTGCGCATGGCCATTCCGGCGGGGCATGAGCTGCAAATCCGCCCGCGCAGCGGCCTGGCGCTGAAAAACGGCATCACCCTGCCCAATAGCCCCGGCACCATCGACGAAGACTATCGCGGCGAACTCGGCGTCATCATCCTGAATGCGGGGCAGGAGCCCTTCACCGTGGAACGCGGCATGCGCATCGCCCAGGCCGTGCTGGCCCCGGTTACCCGCGCCGCCTGGGCCGAGGTGACCGAACTGCCCGAGACCTCGCGCGGCGAAGGCGGCTTCGGCTCGACAGGCACGCGCTGAATACCCATATCCCGGCCATGGACCTCGATTTCACCGACGCCGAACTGCACCGCTATTCGCGCCACATCCTGCTGGCCGATGTCGGCGCCATCGGGCAGGCCAAGCTCCGTTCCGCCCGCGTCCTCATCGTTGGCGCCGGTGGCCTCGGCTCGCCGCTCGCGCTCTACCTCGCCGCCGCCGGCATCGGCACGCTCGGCCTGGTGGACCACGACGTGCTGGAGCTTTCCAACCTGCAACGCCAGGTGGCCCACACCACCGCCCGCATCGGCCGCAACAAGGCCGAAAGCGCCGCCGAGACGCTGCACGCCCTGAACCCCGAGACGCAGGTAGAGATCCACGCCCGGCGCATGGATGCCGAAGCGGCGCAGGAGCTGATCCCGCGCTACGACATCATCTGCGACGGCACCGACAATTTCCCCACCCGGTTTTTGCTGGGAGACGCCTGCCACCTGCTCGGCAAGCCGCTCGTCAGCGCGGCGGTGCTGCGGTTCGAGGGCCAGCTCTCCACCTACAAAGGCCATCTCGGCGCCCCGCACCCCTGCCACCGCTGCCTCCACCCCGAAATCCCGCCCGACGGCTTGGTGCCCAGTTGCGGTGAGGCCGGCGTGCTCGGCGCCGTCACCGGGGTAATGGGCACGCTGCAAGCCACCGAAGTGCTGAAGGAAATCCTCGGCATCGGCGAAAGCATGTCCGGCCGGCTGCTGCTGTGGGACGCGTTGGAAACCCGCTTCCGCACCATCAAGCTGCGCCGCGACCCCGCCTGCGCCCTGTGCGGCCCGGCCGCCAGCATCCACACCCTTGCCGCCCACGCCAACCCGCCCGCGCTGGTTTGCGCGGCACCATGAAGCCGCTCGGCATTCTGCTGCGCCATGGCGACCACGAGGCGGCGCATTACGCCCTGGTACTGGCCACTGGCGCGGCAGCGGTGGGCCGCAATGTCACGCTCTTTGCCACCAATGCCGGCTGCCGGCTGTTCCTGGCCAATTCGCCCCTGTTGCAGGACCCGCGCGAGGCCCTGTTGGCCGAACGCGGCGTCGCCACCATCGCCATCCTGCTGGAAGCGGCCGATGAACTGGGCATTCAGCGCATCGTCTGCGAAGCCGGGCTGGCCGCCGAGGGCCTGCGCGGCGCGCCCCTGGCCCCCGGGGTTACCGTGGCCGGCGTCATCACCTTCCTGGCCGCCACGGCGGAAGGGCAAATGCTCAGCCTGTAATTTCAGCGCTTTGGGCTGATTTCTTCATTCCGGCATCAACTGTGGCTTGACCCCACCCCCCTGCGCTTGGCAATGCTGGCGCATGCGCGTGCGGTCCCTCCTCGTATTGCCGGCCCTGCTGCTTTCGCTTGCCGCGGCAGCGCAGCAGACTGCACCCACGCCCACGCCGCCAACCCAGCCCGCGCAGCAACAGCCGCCGCGCCGTCCGCCGGCCCGCGCCGCCCGCCCGGCCGCGCAGCCAGCCCCCGCGCCCACCCCCGCCCCGGCGGCCGAACC
>CANFIE010000082.1 GCA_947446625.1 Acetobacteraceae bacterium
AGGCGGAGATGGAGTTGCGCGCGGCGCTGAGCCGGCCGAGCGCGCCTGCCCTGCCCTTGCCGCTACCGGAAGCCGAGGGGACGGCGGAGGCCGAGGCGCCGCCGGGCTATCTGGGGCATCGGCAGCGGATGCGGACCAAGCTGCTGAAGGCCGGGCCGGATGCGCTGCTGGACCATGAGTTGCTGGAGATGGTGCTGTTTCTGGCGTTGCCTCGACGGGATACCAAGCCGATAGCCAAGGCGCTGCTGGCGCGGTTTGGCAGCTTTGCCAATGCCATTGCCGCGCCGCTGGTGGAGTTGCGCGGCCTGGAGGGCTTGGGCGAGGCCGGGGCGGCGGCGCTGAAGCTGGTGCAGGGCGCGGCGCTGCGGCTGGCGGCGGCCGAGGTGCTGGACAAGCCGGTGCTGAACAATTGGGACCGGCTGATTGCCTATTTGCAGGCCAGCATGGCGCGGGAACGGATTGAACATTTCCACGTGCTGTACCTGGACAGCAAGAACCGGCTGATTGCCGACGAGGCGCAGGCGCGCGGCACGGTGAACCACACGCCGGTCTATCCGCGGGAGATTGTGAAGCGGGCGCTGGAGTTGCACGCGACCGCGCTGGTACTGGTGCACAACCACCCGAGCGGGGACCCGGCGCCGAGCAAGGCGGATATCGAGATGACGCGGGCGATAAAGCAGGCGGCGCAGGTGCTGGAGATTGTGCTGCACGACCACCTGATTGTGGGCAATGGGCGGCATCTTTCCCTGCGGCGGGAAGGCTTGCTGTAGAGCCTGATCGGCTTAGGCGGAATCGCCGTAAGCCGTGAATCAGTCTCTCAAACGCCAATGCTGGCGCGACTGATTCACGCCGCCAGCCGCAGGGATAATGCTTCAGCGCGCCCGCAGCGCCGCGACGATGCCACTGGCGAAGGCAGGCGCGTCGGCCAGTGAGGGGCTGACCTTGGGCATGCTGACCCGCAGCCGCACCAGGTTGCCACCCACGCCGCCGGCGCAAACCAGGGCTTCCACCGGTTGGCGGCCAAAGGTGCCTTCCAGCGCGGCGCAGGCCAGGGCGGGGGCGCCAGTGGCCGGCAGGTTGAAGCGCCGGACCTCATGCATACGGCGGGCGCGGTCGCGGGCGGCGTCGGCGAGTTCCGCCTGGAAGGCGGCGGTGGCCTGGGCCGAGCTCGGGCCATCGACCAAAGCCTCACCCAACGGGGCAAGCTTGACCACGGCGGCGGCGCGTTGGCGCGAGGCGGGGGTGGCGTAGGCCACTTCCTGCCCGGTGGCCGGGGGCCGGGCCGGCAGGGATTGGCCGCGCACAAAGCCGGCGACGCTGCCGGGCAGGCGCGAGGTGGCGTCGGTGAGGCCGAGGCGGGGGGCCGGGGCGCTAGCGGGCGCGATGGCGCCGCCAGCTTCGGGCGATTCAGGCGGCACAGCACAGGCCGCCAGCAGCAGAAGGGCGGCGAGGCCGCCCTTCCTTGCCAGGGACGGCATGGTCAGCCGCCGCTCCCCGAGACCATGCGCATGGCCTGGGCGCCGTACTGGCCCCACAGGTGGTGGCCGTCTTCCCAGACCATCTTGCCGCCGATCCAGACGATCAGCGCCACGCCGATATAGGCGAGGACGGGGAACTTCTCGAGCAGCTTGGAGATCAGCGTGGCGGCCACACCCATCAGCAGGATGGAGATGACCAGGCCGATGACCAGCATGGGGATGTTGCCGGCGGCGGCACCGGCCACGGCCAGCACGTTGTCCAGGCTCATGGAGACGTCGGCGATGATGATCTGCCGCAGCGCCTGGCCCATGGTCTTTTCCTCGGCCACATGGTCGGGATGCTCGGCATCCTCGTCCTTCTGGCGGAGTTCCTTGTAGAAGCCATAGGCGATCCAGAGCAGAAGCAGGCCGCCGACGAGCATCAGCCCCGGCACCTTGAGCAGCACCACGGCGGCCAGGCTGAGCACGATGCGCAGCACCACGGCCAGCACCATGCCGAACATGATGGCCTTGCTGCGCTTTTCGGCGGGCAGGCCGGCCGCGGCGAGCGCGATCAGCACGGCGTTGTCGCCAGACAGGATGATGTTTACGCCCAGGATTGTGGCGAGGGTCGCCCAATCGAAGTTTTGCATCAGGGTGTCTAGGCTAAAGGCGGACAAGTCCATGCGAGCGCTCCGGCGAAAGGGTCGTTTCCAGGGTTGGGGCCGGGAATCGGCCGAGTGGACCCTATTGGAGCGCCCGCTCTCTGTGAAGTCGCCTCAGTTGATATGCTGGCGTGGCATGTATGTGCGGAAGGGCGCGGCGGCCAGTGCCGCCACCCAGGCCAGCACCGCCACCTGGCCCAGCGTGGCCATGGCCCACAACCAGGGCGGGAACATGCCGGGCTGCGCCAGGTAGCCCAGCGGCAGCAGCAGCCAGGCATAGGTGCCGGGCACCTGGTCCGCCACCTGGTGGGTGCCTTCCCAGATCATGGCGGCGGCGACGTAGAGAATGACGGCAAGGCCGGCCCAGGCCACCCAGCGGTGGCGTTCCAGCAGACGGGCTATCATGCTGGCGGCTACGCCCATCAGCAGCACCGAGATGGCCAGGCCAATGATCAGCACCTGCGGGTGGTCCTTGGCCGCACCGGCCACGGCCAGCACGTTGTCCAGGCTCATGGAGATATCGGCCACCAGGATTTGCGCCACCGCCTGGCCCAAGGTCTTGGGCTGGGCCGGGGCGGCATCAGCGGCGGGGGCAGCGTGGCCCTGGCGCAGTTCCTTGGCCATTTTCCAGCAGACCCACAGCAGCAGCAGGCCGCCGGCCAGGGTGATGCCGACAATGGCGAGCAATTGCGTGGTGATGGCGGCGAAGCCGATGCGCATGAGGGTGGCGGCGCCAATGCCCCAGATGATGGCCTGACGGCGCTGGTGTGCGGGCAGGCCGGCGGCGGCCATGCCCACCACAATGGCGTTGTCGCCGGCCAGCACCACGTCGATGAACAGGACCTGGGCAAGCGGCAACAACCAGTCAGGCATGGGGATCACGAGAAGGGCTCCTGGGGAATGATCAGCCGTGTAAATGAATATTCGGCAATGTTTCCGCAAGGTGTGGCGCGGGGATTTTTTCCCCGGCCCTTGCCAAGCCTTGGCGGCAGCGCCAAACCGGGCGCCCTTGCGCCGCACATCCTCATGAGGCCCGCCCATGGTCCCCCGTTATTCCCGCCCCGTCATGGCTGCCATCTGGTCTCCCGAGGAGCGCTACCGGATTTGGTTTGAGATCGAGGCGCTGGCCGCCGAGGCGATGGCGGCGGTGGGGACCATTCCGGCCGAGGCCGCCCGGGTTATCCGCGAGAAGGGCACGCCCCGCGCCGCCGCCATTGGCGCCGCCGAGGTTGAGGCGATTGACGCGATTGAGCGGGTGACGCGGCATGACGTGATTGCCTTCCTGACCTTCATGCAGGAAGGCATCGGGCCGGAGGCGCGGTTCATGCACCAGGGGATGACCTCCTCGGACGTGCTGGACACCTGCCTGGCGGTGCAGATGACGCGCGCCGCCGACCTGCTGATTGCCGATGTGGACGCACTGCTGGCGGCGCTGAAGATGCGGGCGCTGGAGCACAAGCACACGCCGACCATTGGCCGCAGCCACGCCATTCATGCCGAGCCGACCACCTTTGGCCTGAAGCTGGCCGGGTATTACGCCGAGTTTGTGCGCAATCGGGCGCGGCTGGTGGCGGCGCGGGCCGAGGTGGCGACCTGTGCCATTTCCGGCCCGGTGGGCACCTTTGCCAGCGTTGACCCGCGCGTGGAGGCCTTTGTGGCCGGCAAGCTGGGGCTGAGCGTGGAGCCGGTGAGCACCCAGGTCATTCCGCGCGACCGGCACGCCGCCTTCTTCACCGCCCTGGCCGTGGTGGCGGCGGGGATTGAGCGGCTGGCGACCGAGGTGCGGCACCTGCAGCGCAGCGAAGTGCGCGAGGCGGAGGAGTTCTTCCATGCCGGGCAGAAGGGTTCGTCCAGCATGCCGCACAAGCGCAACCCGGTGCTGAGCGAGAACCTGACCGGGCTGGCGCGGCTGGTGCGCGGCTATGTGACCCCGGCGCTGGAGAATGTGACGCTGTGGCATGAGCGCGATATCAGCCATTCCAGCGTGGAGCGGGTGATTGCGCCGGATGCCACCATTGCGCTGGACTTCGCGCTGACCCGGCTGACCGGGATGATGGAGAAGCTGACCATCTACCCGGCGCAGATGGCGCGGAACCTGGAGAGCCTGGGTGGCGTGGTACACTCGCAGAAGGTGCTGCTGGCGCTGACCCAGGCCGGGATCAGCCGCGAGGCGGCCTATGCCGCGGTGCAGGAGGCGGCGATGACCACCTGGCGGGCGCTGGGCACGCCGGAGCTGCGCGGCTTCCGCGACAACCTGCTGCTGAATGCCGAGGTGGCGAGCCATTTCGATGCCGCCGCACTCGATAAGGTGATGGACCCGACGCGTGACTTCCAGCACGTGGATACTATCTTCCAGCGCGTGTTTGGCTGAACGCCGCAATTCCGCCAAGCTGGCGGGGTAGCCTTTGCGGATAAGCAAGATGGTTGCGGATTAACTCGGCCGGCTGGGTGACATGGGCCAGGCTGGGCCGAGCAGGAGGATACCGTGATGGACAGGCAAGTGCTGAAATCGGTTCTGGCGGCTGGCGCGCTGGCGCTGGGCGCGTTGGTGGCGCTGCCGGGTGAGGCCCAGGCGCAGTATTACGGCAAGGGCTATGGCTATGCCCCGCCGCCGCCGCCTGCGCCTTACTATTACCGCCCTGCCCCGCCACCGCCGCCCTACTACTACCGCCCGGCGCCGCCGCCGCCGCCGCCGCATTGGTACCGGCCGCACCACCAGCACCACTGGGGCCCGCGCTGGTAGGCTGGTTGGCTTCACCAGGTGTGTACCGTTGTGGTGCTGCGCCGCCCGGGCGTAGCCTGGCCGCTGTTGCTGGCCGCCAACCGGGATGAACGCGAGGACCGCGCCTGGGATGCGCCGGCGGCGCATTGGCCGGCGCAGCCCGGCGTGGTGGGCGGGCGCGACCGCACCGCCGGCGGCACCTGGATGGCGATGAACCAGGCCGGGGTGGTCTGCGCGGTGCTGAACCGCGTGGGCACGCTGGGCCCGGCCGCCGACAAGCGCAGCCGGGGCGAATTGCCGCTGCTGGCCATGCGGGAAGGCTCGGCCGAAGCCGCCGCCGCCGCCATTGCCGCGCTGCCGGCCGGGGAATGGCGTGGCTTCAACATGGTGCTGGCGGATGCGGCTGGCGCCTACTTTCTGCGCGGGCTGGGCCATGGCCGGGCCGAGGTGGTGGTGCTGCCGCCGGGCGTGAGCATGGTGACGGCGCATGACCCGAATGACCTGGGCAGCCCGCGCACCGCCCGGCACTTGCCGCGCTTTCAGGCCGCGCCGGTGCCGGAGCCGGACCGTGACGACTGGGCCGGGTGGGAGGCGCTGCTGGGCGATGATTCGGTGGCCGAGGGCCGGGCCGACACGCTGTGCGTGCCGCCGGTTGGGGGCTTTGCCACGGTTTCCTCCAGCCTGGTGGGGCTGGCGGCCAATGGCCGGCGGATTTGGCGCTTTGCCCATGGGGCGCCGAACCGGGCGCCCTTCCGGCCGCTGCACCTGGGGTAGCGCAGGTCTGCCCGCCGCAGCCGGCATGGCGGCGCGGGGAACCTCTTGCTATAGCGGCGCGAGATTAGGGGTGATTCGCCCCCAGGCGCCCTGGCGCAAGATAGGATACGCAGCACCATGGCGCGACGCCGGCAGCTTTACGAAGGCAAGGCCAAGATTCTGTTCGAGGGGCCCGAGCCCGGCACGCTGGTGCAGTATTTCAAGGACGATACCAGCACGAACAACGCCCAGAAGAAGGGCACCATTACCGGCAAGGGCGTGCTGAACAACCGGATCAGCGAATACCTGATGACCCGGCTGATGGAGATTGGGGTGCCGACGCACTTCATTCGCCGGCTGAACATGCGCGAGCAGCTGATCCGCGAGGTGGAAATCATTCCGCTGGTGGTGGTGGTGCGCAATGTGGCGGCGGGCACCTTCTCGGAGCGGCTGGGGATTCAGGAAGGCACCCGGCTGCCGCGCTCGATCATTGAGTATTACTACAAGAACGACGCGCTGAAGGACCCGATGGTGTGCGAGGAGCACATTACCGCCTTCGGCTGGGCCAGCACACAGGACCTGGATGATATCGTGGCGCTGACGCTGCGGATCAACGACTTCCTGGCCGGGCTGTTCCTGGGGGCGGGGATTGTGCTGGTGGATTTCCGGCTGGAATTCGGCCGGCTGTATGAGAATGAAGAGATGCGCGTGGTGCTGGCCGACGAGATCAGCCCCGACAATTGCCGGCTGTGGGACAGCAAGACCGGCGAGAAGATGGACAAGGACCGGTTTCGCCGTGACCTGGGCAAGGTGGAGGAAGCCTACCAGGAAGTGGCGCGGCGGCTGGGGATTTTGCCGGAAGCCGGTATTCGCGACATGAAGGGCCCGGAGTTGATGCAATGAAAGCTTACGTGACGATCATGCCGAAGAACGGCGTGCTGGACCCGCAGGGCAAGGCCATTGGCCATGCGCTGGCGGGCCTTGGCTTTGCCGGGGTGGGCGAAGTGCGCGCCGGCAAGGTGATTGAGCTGGAGTTGGCCGAAACCGACCCGGCCAAGGCCCAGGCCGCCGCCGAGGCGATGGCGAAGAAGCTGCTGGCCAATACGGTCATCGAGAGCTTCAAGGTCGAGGTGCGCTGAATGCTGCGCCTCTCGCTGTTCTTCATGGTGGGGCTGACCATTGCCATTGCCATGGGGCTGCGCTGGCGAGAGGAAAAAGTGGCGGCCACCAAACCGGCGCAGCGCAAGCCGCGGCTGGGGTGGGTGGCACAGCAAAAGGCGAAGGCGCACCGGTGGATAACCGCCGCGGCGCTGGCGGCGGCGGCAACGCTGCTGTTCCTGGGTGGTATCAACTGGCTGCGTGTTTGGCAGGGGTTTTGAGCAATGAAGGCCGGCATTCTGCTTTTTCCGGGCACCAACCGGGAACGTGACATGGCGCTGGCCTTGCAGCGCGTAACCGGCGTGAAGCCGCCAATGATCTGGCATGGCGAGAGCACGCTGCCCGCCGGGCTGGACCTGGTGGTGCTGCCGGGTGGGTTTTCCTACGGCGACTACCTGCGCTGCGGCGCCATGGCGGCGCAAAGCCCCATCATGCGCGCGGTGGCCGAGTTTGCCGCCAAGGGCGGGCATGTGCTGGGGGTGTGCAACGGCTTCCAGATCTTGATCGAGGCCGGGCTGCTGCCGGGGGCGCTGCTGAAGAACGCCTCGCTGCGGTTCCTTTCCATGGATTGCCATATGAAGGTGGAGCGGACGGACACGCCCTTCACCAACCGGTTCAAGCCGGGCGCGGTGTTCCGCAGCACCATGGCGCATGGCGACGGCAATTACTTTGCCGATGCCGCCATGGCTGCGCGGCTGGAGGCCGAGGGCCAGGTGGTGCTGCGCTACGTGACGCCGGAGGGCGCGGCGACCGAGGCGGCCAACCGCAATGGCAGCGTGAACAACATTGCCGGCATTTGCAGCGCCAACCGCCGCGTGCTGGGGCTGATGCCGCACCCGGAAAACCAGGTGGACCCGTTGATTGACGGCACCGACGGGCTGCCGCTGTTCGAGAGCATTTCTGCAAGCTTCGCCACGGCGGGCTGAGGGCGACCATGACCGACCTTCCAATTCCCCTGGCGCCGGAACGCGCCAAGCAGCTTGGCGCCGAATTCGGCCTGAAGGGGGACGAGTATGACCGCGTCCTCGCCATTCTTGGCCGCACGCCGTCGCTGACCGAGCTCGGCATCTTCAGCGTGATGTGGAGCGAGCATTGCTCGTACAAATCCTCGCGCTTCTGGCTGAAGCAGCTGCCGACCAAGGCACCCTGGGTGATCCAGGGGCCGGGCGAGAATGCCGGTGTGATCGACATTGGCGAGGGGCTGGCGGCGGTCTTCAAGATGGAGAGCCACAACCACCCGAGCTTCATCGAGCCCTACCAGGGCGCGGCGACCGGCGTGGGCGGCATTCTGCGAGACGTGTTCACCATGGGGGCGCGGCCGATCGCGAACCTGAACGCGCTGCGCTTCGGCGCGCCGGATGCGCCGCGGATGAAGCAGATTATCGATGGCGTGGTGCGCGGCATTGGCGGCTACGGCAATTGCGTGGGCGTGCCGACGGTGGGCGGCGAGGTGAATTTCCACCCGCGCTACAACGGCAACCCGCTGGTGAATGCCATGACGGTGGGCATCGCCCGCGCCGACAGCATTTTCTACGCGGCGGCCAGCGGCGTGGGCAATCCGGTGGTCTATGTCGGCTCCAAGACTGGGCGCGACGGCATTCACGGCGCCACCATGGCCAGCGCCGAGTTTGACGCGAACAGCGAGGAAAAGCGCCCGACCGTGCAGGTGGGTGACCCGTTCAGCGAGAAGCTGCTGATCGAGGCCTGCATGGAGCTGATGGCGACCGATGCCATCGTGGCCATTCAGGATATGGGCGCGGCCGGGCTGACCTCCTCCAGCGTGGAGATGGCCGGCAAGGGCGACATGGGCATTGAGCTGGTGCTGGATAATGTGCCCCAGCGCGAGACCGGCATGAGCGCCTATGAGATGATGCTCAGCGAGTCCCAGGAACGCATGTTGATGATCCTGAAGCCGGGCCGTGAGGCCGTGGCGGAAGCGATTTTCCACAAGTGGGAGTTGGACTTCGCCGTTATCGGCCACCTGACCGATACCGGGCGCATCGTCATTCGGCACAAGGGCCAGGTGGAGGCCAATATTGAGCTGGCGCCGCTGGAGAGCCAGGCGCCGCTGTATCAGCGCCCCTGGGTGCCGACGCCGAAGCTGCCGGTGCTGGAAGCCGCCAGCGTGGCCGACCCGGTGGGGCTGAAGGCGGCGCTGCTCAAGCTGGTGGCCTGCCCGGATTTGTGCAGCCGCCGCTGGATCTGGGACCAGTACGACAGCATGGTGGGCGGGCAGACCGCCAAGCGCCCCGGCGCCGCCGATGCCGCCGTGGTGCGGGTGGAGGACCACAAGCGCGCCCTGGCCATGACCACCGACTGCACCCCGCGCTACTGCCTGGCGGACCCCGAGGAGGGCGGCAAGCAGGCCGTGGCCGAGGCCTGGCGCAACATCACGGCCGTGGGCGGGCTGCCGCTGGCCATTACCGACAACATGAACTTCGGCAATCCGGAGAAGCCCGAGATCATGGGGCAATTCGCCGGGGCGGTGATGGGCATTGGCGCCGCCTGTACGGCGCTGGACTTCCCCGTGGTGAGCGGCAACGTCAGCCTGTACAACGAGACTGAGGGCCGCGGCATTCTACCCACCCCCGCCATTGGCGGCGTGGGCGTGCTGGAGGATGTGGCCCAGGCCGTGGGGCTGGCCATGCCGGAAGCCGGGCACGCGCTGGTGCTGGTGGGTGAGACGCGGGGCTGGCTCGGGCAGTCCATCTGGCTGCGCGAGATTGCCGGGCGCGAGGACGGCGCCCCGCCGCCAGTCGATTTGCTGGCCGAGCGCCGCAATGGCGATTTTGTCCGCGGGCGGATTTTGGCCGGCACGGTTGCCGCCTGCCATGACTGCGCCGATGGCGGCCTGCTGGTGACGGTGGCCGAGATGGCCATGGCCAGCGGCGTGGGCGCCAAGCTGGAAGGCCAGGATGACAAGGGCTTCTGGTTCGGCGAGGATCAGGGCCGCTACGTGCTGGCGGTGCGGGATGCCCCTGCCCTGCTGGCCGCTGCCGCCGCCGCCGGGGTTCCGGCACGGCAAATTGGTGTTTCCGGCGGAGGGGACTTGGCGTTGCCCAATGGTGAAGCCATATCAGTGGCCGAATTGAGCGCGGCGCATGAAGCGACCCTGCCCAACCTGATGCGTGACGGAGCCTGATACCCCATGGCGATGGAATCGACCGCGATTGAAGCGCTGATCAAGGAGGCCATGCCGGACGCCCAGGTGACGATCCAGGACCTGGCCGGCGATGGCGACCACTACAAGGCCATTGTGGTTTCCGAGGTGTTTCGCGGCAAGTCTCGCGTGCAGCAGCATCAACTGGTTTACGCCGCCCTGCGCGGCCGCATGGGGGGTGAATTGCACGCCCTGGCCCTGCAAACCTCAGCCCCCTGACCCGAAGGAGAAACCGCCATGACCAACCCGGTGTTCGAGCGCATTGAAGGCGAACTCGGTGCCAACCCCGTTGTGCTGTTCATGAAGGGCACGCCGGTTTTCCCGCAGTGCGGCTTCTCGGCGCGCGTGGTGCAGATTCTTTCCCATGTTGGCGTGCCCTTCAAGGGCATCAATGTGCTGGAAGACGGCGAGATCCGCGAGGGCATCAAGGCCTACGCCAACTGGCCGACCATTCCGCAGCTTTACGTGAAGGGCGAGTTCGTCGGCGGCTGCGACATCATCATGGAGATGTTCCAGGCTGGTGAGCTGCAGGAGCTGATGAAGGAAAAGGGCGTGCCCGTTTCCGCCTGAACAGGCTGGCGATACCCCCTCCTGCGCGGCATGCTGCCGGCAGGAGGGCTTTGCATGACCGTGATTGAACAACGTGCCCTGGGTAAGGGCGGCCTGAAGGTTTCGGCCATCGGGTTGGGCTGCATGTCCCTTTCGGGCGTGTATGGCGAGGCGGATGACGCTGCCTCGGAGCGCCTGGTGCGCGACGCCATTGCCCTTGGCGTGAACCACTTTGACAGCTCTGACATGTATGGCTGGGGCCATAACGAGCAAGTACTTGGCCGGGCGCTGAAGGGCGTGCGCGACCAGGTGGTGCTGGTGACGAAGTTTGGCCAAACCCAGAACCCGGGCGGACCGAACGGGGTGAATGGCCGGCCGGACTATGTGCAGGCCGCCTGCGAAGCCAGCCTGCTGCGGCTGGGGGTTGATGTCATCGACGTTTACTACCAGCACCGGGTGGACCCGGCCGTGCCCATTGAGGACACGGTGGGCGCCATGGCCCGGCTGGTGCAGCAGGGCAAGGTGCGCTTCCTCGGGCTGTCCGAGGCCAGCCCGGCGACCATTCGTCGCGCCGCCGCCGTGGCGCCCATTGCCTGCGTGCAGACCGAATATTCGCTGCTGTACCGCCAGGAGGCGGAGGAGACGCTGCGCACCACGCGTGAACTGGGCATTGGCTATGTGGCCTATTCCCCGCTGGGGCGCGGCTTTCTGACCGGGGCGATTCGGGAATTTGCCCAGGTGGATGGCCGGCGGGCGGCGCATCCGCGCTTCCAGGAGGCGAATTTCGCCCATAACCGGGTGCTGGCGGCCAAGGTGGAAGCGCTGGCGAACGCCAAGGGCTGCACGCCGGCGCAGCTGGTACTGGCCTGGCTGCTGGCGCAGGGCGAGGATGTGGTGGCCATTCCCGGCACCCGCTACCTGCCCCGCCTGCAGGAGAACCTGGGCGCCCTGGCGGTGCGGCTGACGGCGGAGGAGGTGGCGCAGGTGAGCGCCGCGGTGCCACCGGGTTCGGCGGCGGGCACGCGCTACCCGCCCGGGGGGATGAAGGCGGTGTTTGTGTAGCGCTGAATTGCAAAAGGCCGGGCTTTGCGGCCCGGCCTTTCGGTACTGCGGTG
>CANFIE010000083.1 GCA_947446625.1 Acetobacteraceae bacterium
AGCCCCGGCTAGAGCAATATCTGTTCTGATGGAATCATCAGAACGGATTTCTTGCTCTAGTATCAAATAGTTATAGAGCACGAAATGCGCCCGTCAGGGCGCATAGTGCTCTAGAGCAATATCTGTTCTGATGGAATCATCAGAACGGATTTCTTGCTCTAGTTTCAAATGGTTAAAGAGCACTATGCGCCCATCAGGGCGCATAGTGCTCTAGGAGTTATTCCGCGCGGATATTTCCGGCGCGGATAACCTCTCGCCAGCGGGTGAGTTCGCTGCTGATGAGGCCGGTATATTCCGCCGGGCCGCCGGTGCCCGGCACCACCCCGATGCCGGCGAAGCGTTCGCGCAGCTTGGGGTCGGCCAGGGCGGCATGGATGATGCCGGCCCAGCGCGTGGCCATGGCGGCGGGCAGGCCGGCCGCGATGGAAAAGCCGAACCAGTTGGTGGATTGCGCCTGGGGGAAGCCGGCTTCGGCGAAGGTGGGCACATCCGGCGTGGTGGCGGCGCGGGTGGCTTCGCTGGTGGCCAGGGCGCGCAGCCGGCCGCCGCGCAGATGCGGCAGGGCGATGGGCAGGCTTTCCATCAGCGCGGGGATCTGGCCGCCGATGGTATCGGTAATGGCCGGGGCGCTGCCGCGATAGGGCACATGGGTGAGGTCCACGCCCGCCGCCTTGGCCAGCAACTGGCCGCAGAGGTGGTTCATGGTGCCGTTGCCGCCGCTGCCATAGCTGATGCCGCCGCGCTTCTTCGCCTCGGCGATGAACTCCGGCAGCGTGCGGGCGGGGAAATCCGTGTTGACGCAGAGCACGCTGGGGAAGGTGCCGACCAGGGCGACGTGCTGGAAATCCTTCAGCGGGTCGTAGGGCACATTGGCGTAGAGCACCGGGCCGATGCCGTGCGAGGCGGCGGAGGACATCAGCACCATGTGCGTGTCGCCATGCGCCTTGGCCAGCAGGTCGGCGCCCACCAGGCCACCGGCGCCGGGGCGGTTTTCCGGCACCAGGGGCTGGCCCAGCTTGCTGCCGATGCTGTCGCAGAGCGCGCGGGAGAGCGTATCCGCCGCGCCGCCGGGCGGGAAGTTGATGATCCAGCGGATGGGATGGTCCGGCCAGTTTGGCGCCTGGGCGCGGGCAAGGGCGGGCAGGGCCAGGGCGGTCAGCAGGGTGCGGCGGAACATGGGCGGGGCTTTCAGTCGGCGGGCGTGATGTTGGCGCTGCGGACCAGATCGGTCCAGCGCTGGCGGTCAGCCGTGGCGTAGGTGGTGAAGGCGGCGCGGTCCAGGGCCAGGGGCAGCATGCCCTGGCCGGCCAGGCGGGCTTGCAGGCTGGGCTTTGCCAGCGCCTGGGCCAGCGCGGTGTTGAGCCGGGCGATGACGGGCTCGGGCGTGCCGGTGGGGGCGTAGAGGCCGTACCAGTTCAGCGCCTCATAGCCCGGCACCCCGGCTTCGGCGGCGGTGGGGATTTCCGGCAGGGTGGGGTTGCGTTGCGTGGTGCTGACCGCCAGCGCCCGGATGCGACCACCCTGGATATGCGGCAGGGCGGTGGGCAGCGTGTCCATCATCATCTGGATGCGGCCGGCGATGAGGTCCTGCATTGCCAGGGCAGTGCCGCGATAGGGCACATGCTGCATTTCAATGCCCGCGAGTTGGGCGAGCAGCGCACTTGCCAGATGGGTGGAAGCGCCGATGCCGGCACTGCCATAGGCGATGCCGCCGGGCCGTGCCTTGGCCAGCGCGATGAATTCGGGCAGCGAGCGGGGCGGGAAATCGGCCGGCACCACCAGCACCGCGGGCACGCCGGCCACCGGGCCAATGGCGGCAAGGTCGGCGATGGGATCAAAGCTGAGGCGTTGCAGCGCGGGGTTGGTGGCGTGGGTGGCCTGGCTGCCCATCAGCAGGGTGTAGCCGTCTGCCCGGGCGCGGACCACGGCCTCGGTGCCCACGCTGCCGCCGGCGCCGGTGCGGTTTTCCACCAGCAGGGTCTGGCCGAGCAGGGGGGAAAGTTCCTCCGCCACCATGCGGGCGATGAGGTCCGACGCGCCGCCGGCGGCGAAGGGTGCCACCAGGCGGATGGGACGGTCTGGCTGCCATTGCGCCCGGGCCACGCAGGGTGTGGCCAGGGCAGGGAGCAGGGCGAGGAGGGTGCGGCGCTTGAACATGCGCCGCAGGAGTGCAAGGCCCGTGCCGTTAGAGCATGTGCCATCAGAGCGACTGATTCACCGCTCCGGCGATGCCACCGGCGCGGGTCAGGCGCTACGCCGGCGCGTCGCAGAGGTAGCGCTTGAGGTGATAGGGCTGCGCCGCCAGGCCGGGGCAGAAGCTGGACACCACGGGCTCCAGCATGTCGTACATCTGCTTGTTCTCGGCGTTCAGCGCTTCCAGCCGCTCCCGCGCAGCCTCGGCCCGAATGGCCAGTTGGCGCAGGTTGATGGTGGTGTGCTTGCCGTCCTTGAAGACGAAGCGGCCACCGATCATCACATGCTTCACGCCGGTGCCGTCCTCGGTGTGGACCAGCTGGTTCACGCTCCAGTTGTGCGGGATCCAGTTCAGGCTGTTGAGGTCGAGGAAGACGATGTCGGCCTTCTTGCCTACCGCGATCTCACCGATATCCTTGAAGCCGAGCGCCTGGGCACTGCCCTTGGTGGCGGCGGTGTAGATTTCCTCGACGCTGGCCCAAAAGCGCGGGTCTGGCGTTTGCACCTTGCTGAGCATGGAGGCGTAGCGCATCGCCTCGTACATGTTCTGGTTGTCGGCACAATTGGCGCCGTCGGTGCCCATGCCTACGTTCACGCCGGCATCGATCGCTTCGCGCAGGCGGAACATGCCGTTGCCCAGGCGCATGTTGCTGCCGGGGTTGTGCGCCAGCGAGGCACCATGGGCGGCGATGCGCTTGAAATCGTCATCATCCAGCCAGATGGCGTGCGCGGCGGTGAAGTCCGGGCCGAGCAGGCCGAGCGATTCCAGATGCGCCACCAGGGTTTTGCCGTAGCGCTTGAGGCCGGAGACCGCCTGGACCTTGCTTTCGCCGATATGGCTGTGCAGGCCCACGCCATGTTCCCGCGCCAGCTTGCCGCAGGCGCACATGAAGGCATCGGCGCAATGCAGCGGAATGGTGGGGGCGACGGCGAAGCGGATATCGGCGCTGTTCCACTTCCAGTGCTTCAACGCGGTGGAGACGGCGTTGATGGTATCGCCCCAGGGCTTCAGGCGCAGCTTGTCGACGCGGGCCTGCAAGGCTTCGGGCAGCGCGTCGTACAGGCCGGGGATGGCTTCATACACCGTGCGGTCGGCCACCATGGGGGCGATGACGGCGCGCATGCCGATCTCGTCGTAGGCTTCGGCCACCGCGTCCAGGCCATCCTGCGAGGGCAGGGGGAATTCATAGAACAGGTCGTAGGCCGCGGTGCAGCCCTTGGCCACCATTTCGGCGGCAACGATCTGGGTGGTGAGCTTCTTGTCCTCGGTGGCGCGGTTGCCGGTGATCCAGGGTGCGGCGGCCAGCAGCAATTCCAGCGTCCATTTGTCACCCTGGCCGCGGGCCAGGCCGCCATGGCCGTGGGTATGGGCGTTGATCAGGCCGGGATGCACCAGAAGCTCGGAGGCGTCGAAGACCTGCGCGCCTTCCGGGGCGGCCAGGTTGCTGCCCATGGCGGTGATGATGCCGTCATGGATCAGGATGTCGGTCGGCTCGGCCCGGCGGGTGCCGGTGGTGGCGAGCCTGGCGCCCTGGATGAGGATGTGGCCGGGTTGGTGCTGCGCCATGCGCGGGAACCTTTCAAATACCGGGGGTCAGATGCCGGGGGGCGCTTGATCTGCGCCACTGGACCAGGGGAAGAGCAGCCTTTCGGCCAGGGTGACAAGCTGGAACAGCACGATGCCCATGAGGGCGAGGATGAGCACCGCGCCAAAGGCCAGCGGGGTTTTGAAGAAGGCCATGCTTGTTTGGATGAGGTAGCCGAGGCCAGCATCGGCGCCGACGAATTCCGCCACCACCGCGCCCACCACGGCCAGCGCCGCCGCCACCTTCAGGCCACCGAACACGAAGGGAATGGCGAAGGGCAGCCGGATACGGGTGAGTTCCTGCCATTTGGAGGCGCGGCAGGCGCGGCCGAGTTCGATGAGTTCCGCCGGGGTGGCGAGCAGACCCGCGACGGTGCCAACCACCAGCGGGAAGAAGGCCACGAGGAAGGTGACGATGACGCGGGGTAGCTCATTGGCGCCGAGGGCGACGACGAGGATGGGCGCCAGCGCCACCTTGGGAATGGCCTGGGTGACGACCAGCAGCGGGTAGATGGCCGCCGAGATGGCCGGCGAGGCGGCGATGAGCATGGCCAGCGGCAGCGAGATGGCGACCGAGGCGGCGAAGCCCAGTGCCACGGTGCCGAGCGTGGCCAGCGTGTGGTGCATCACGTTGGGCCATACCGAATAGGTTTGCGCCCAGATGGCGCTGGGCGCCGGCAGCACGAATTCGCGGATGGGGATGAAGCGGCAGGCGGCTTCCCACCCCAGGCCGAGCACCAGCAGCGTGAGCAGGGCGGGCAGGGCGCTACGCGGCACGGGGCAGCCTTTCGCCATAGATGAGGGCGCGGATGCGTTGGGCGGCGCTGTGGAATTCGGCGCTGCCTTCCTGCTCAAAGCTGCGCGGGCGCGGCAGGTTGGGGGTGATGATCTCGGCAATGCGACCCGGGCGGGGTGACATGACCACCACGCGGTCGGCCAGCAGCACTGCTTCGCTGATGCTGTGGGTGACGAACAGCACCGCCATGTTGCGGCCAGCCCAGATGCGCAGCAGCTCCAGCGACATTTCCTCGCGGGTGAGGGCATCCAACGCGCCGAAGGGTTCGTCCATCAGCAGCACGCGGGGCTGTTGCAACAATGCGCGGCAGATGGCGACGCGTTGCTGCATGCCGCCGCTGAGTTCCTTCGGCAGCCGGTGTTCAAAGCCCTTCAGCCCGGCGGTTTCCAGCAGGGCGCGGGCGCGGGCATCGGTTTCGGCATTGGCCTGGCCCATCAGGCGTAGCGGGAAGGTGACATTGCGGAGCACATCGGCCCAGGGCAGCAGGGTTGGGGCCTGGAACACCATGGCGGTATCCGCCCGAGGCGCCGAGACGAGGGTGCCGCCGAGCGAGACCTGCCCGGTGCTGACCGGCACCAGCCCGGCCACCAGCCGCAGCAGCGTGGACTTGCCGCAGCCCGAGGCGCCGACGATGGCGACGAACTCACCCGGCGCCACGGTGAGCGAGACATCGCGCAGGGCTTCAACGCTGCCCCGCGCGAAAGTCTTGCTGACGTTTTGCAGCCGGATCACGGCAGCAGGCTCGTGTCCAGCGCCTGGGTGGGGTTCCAGCTCTGGTCCAGCTGCTGGCTTTCCGCCACCACGCGCCAGGTGGTGGCCAGGCGGTCGGCGGCGTAGCGGCCCAGGCCGGTTTGGCGCTGATGGTCGTTGAACACAAAGCCCATCACGGCGCGCAGGCTGCCTTCGCAGTCATCCTGTTCCACTTCCGGGTTGGCGCGCACATGCAGGCGGCAGGCTTCCGCCTGGTTGGCGTTGGACCAGGTGAGCGCCTGGTGCGCGCCACGCAGGAAGCGACGGACGAGGCTTGGGTTGCGGGAGATGGTTTCATCCGTGGCCAGCAGCGTGGCGGCGTAGATGGCGAAGCCGGTTTCCACGAAGGGGAGGACGACGATTTCCTCGCCGGCGCGCTGGGCGGCCTTGTTGGTGTAGTACCAGTGGATTGAATAGAACGGCGAGGCATCCACCCGGCGGCTGATCAGCATGGCGGCCATGGCCGAGGCGTCGGTGTTCACCCAGGTGATGCGCTCGGGGTCGGTGCCGGCGCGGCGGGCGACTTCGGGGAAGTAGAGCCGGTGGCTGTTGCCGGGGGTGATGCTGATGCGCCGGCCTTCCAGGCCGCGGAAGGTGGTGATGCCCGAGGAGCGCAGCACGAAGAGCGAATGCGGCGAGTGGGTGTAGGTGACCGAAAGCGTCTTCACCGGCACATTCTGCCGGGCGCGGGCGGTGAGCACGGCGCCGAGGTCAGCCACGCCGAAGACGGCGGCGCCAGCGGCAACCTTGTTCACCGTGTCACCGCTGCCATAGCCACGGGTGATGGAAAGCTCGATGCCATTCTGCCGCCAGAAGCCCTGAGCCAGGCCGGCATACCAGGCGGCGTGTTCGCCACTGGCCAACCAGTCCAGCTGGAACAGGGCGCGGTCCGGCGCCGGGGTGGGGGCCTGGGCGTGGGCGGGCAGCGCGGCGGCAAGGAGCGTGGCAAGGGCGGCGGCGGCAAGGCGCAGGCGAGACATGGGGGTCCTCCGGTTGCGGGCGGCGCCGGGGCGCGGCTTTCCTGGGGGCAAAGGCTCAGCCCAATGCGGCGCTTGCACAAGCCGGATGGCTTGCTAAGGGTGGTGGCAAATAGGGAGAAAACGCCATGCTCCGCCGCCATTTGCTGCTTGCCGCGCCAGTTGTGCTCTCGGGCCGCCGCGCCTTTGGGCAAAGCCTGTCTGACCGGGGGATTACCATTGTGGTGCCCTACCCGGCCGGGGGGCCGACCGATGCGGTGGCGCGGCTGACCGCCGAGGCCATGGCGCGGGACCTGGCGCCCGAGGGTGTACCGAGCGTGGTGGTGGAGAATGTGAGCGGCGCCGGCGGCACCATTGGCAGCGGGCGCGTGGCCAATGCGCGGCCCGATGGCACCACGCTGCTGGTGCATCATCTGGGCCATGCCGCCAGCGCCACGCTGTATCGGCGCCTGCCTTATGATGTGGAGACGAGCTTCGCCCCGATTGCGCTGTTGAACGACGTGCCGCTGCTGGTGTGTGCGCGGGCGGATTTTCCGGCGCGCGACCTGCGCGAGTTGATGGCGATGATGAAGGCGCGGGGCCTGGAGATAACGGCGGCGAATTCCGGCCTGGGCGGCACTGACCATTTGGGTGGCATGCTGTTGCAGCGCGAGGCGGGGGCGCAGATCACCACGGTTTCCTTCCGCGGCAGCGCGCCGGCCACCACCGAGGTGATTGCCGGGCGGATTGACCTGTTCTTTGGCCAGACCACCAGCGTTGTCGGGCATGTGCGGGCGGGGCGGATGAAGGCCTATGCCATCACCTCGCCCACGCGGTCGCGGTTTGAGGGGCTGACCGAGGTGCCGACGGTGCTGGAGCAGGGCGCGCCGGGGCTGCTGATGCGGATTTGGCAGGGCATTCTGGCGCCCAAGGGCACGCCGGACGCGGTGCAGCAGCGCCTGGCGCGGGCGGCGCAGGCGGCGCTGCGCGACGAGAAGCTGCTGGGCCGGTTCCGCGACCTGGCCACCGAGGCGGTGCCGCAGGAGCAGGCGAGCCCGGCCTATTTCACCCGGTTGCTGGGTGAGGATGTGGCGCGCTGGCGGCCCATCATCCAGGCCGCCGGGCAGTATGCGGATTAGCGCCTGATCGTCCGAGGCGCTGGCGCCGCAGGGCGTGAATCAGCCGCTCAGACCAGCGCCTGATCGTCCGAGGCGCTGGCGCCGCAGGGCGTGAATCAGCCGCTCAGGCAAAACTGAAACCCGGCAGGGTTTCAGTGTGCGCCGGCGGTCATCTCCACGAGTTCTACCAGCACATTGCCGGTGCTGGCGGGGTCCAGGAAGGCAATCTGGTTGCCGCCATGGCCGCTGCGGGGCACCTGGTCCAGCAGGCCAACGCCCTTGGCGCGCAGCTCGTCCAGCGCGGCGTGGATGTCATCCACTTCCAGGCAGATGTGATACAGACCCTCGCCCTTCTCCTCGATCCACTTGGCGGTGTTGTTGTCCGGCTTGTGCGATTCCAGCAGTTCCAGGCTGCTTTCGCCAATCGGCAGCATGGCCAGGCGCACGCCGGGGCCGGGCAGGGTTTCCTCGTGGCTGCAGGTAATGCCCAGCTTGGCGAAGATATCGCGCGTGGCGTCCAGGTTCTTCACCGCAATGGCAACGTGCTCGATGCGCTTGATCTTCATGGCTGGTTCTCCCTGTTCATGGCGCGCCAGACTGTCTCGGCTTTGAGGGGCATGTCCAGATGCGTCACGCCCAGTGGCGCCAGGGCGTTGAGCACGGCGTGCACCACCACCTGGGGCGCCGCCATGCAGCCGGCCTGACCCACGCCCTTCACCCCCAGCGGGTTGCGGCCGGTGGGCAGTTCGCGCAGGGCGATGGTAAGGTCCGGCAGGTCCTGGGCGCGGGGCAGGGCGTAGTCCTGCATGCTGCCATTCTGCGGCTGACCATCCTCGTTGAAGGTGATCTGCTCCATCAGCGCCTGGCCTATGCCCTGGGCCAGACCGCCCTGCACCTGGCCGATGGTGAGCGCCGGGTTGATGAGGCGGCCATAATCATCCACCGCCAGATAGCGGCAGAGCGTGACGGCGCCGGTCTCGCGGTCCACCTCCACCTCGGCGCAATGGGCGCCGCTGGGGAAGGTGATGTCGTTGCAGAGGTTGAGGGTCTCGGCTTCCAGCGGCTCGGCGGCGTGGATGGTATCGAGGCTGACGCTCTGGGCACCGAGGTGGAAGGCGCCGGCGCGGAATTCCAGCGTCTCGGCTTGGGTTTGCAGCAGGTTGGCGGCGGTGGCGCGGGCCTTTTCCAGCAGGGCTTCCATGGCGCGTACCATGGCGAAGCCGCCCTGGTGCAGGCTGCGGGCGCCGCCATGGCCATTGCCGAAGGGGATGATGCCGGTATCAGCCTGCACCAGCCGGAAGCGGTGCAGCGGCAGGCCAAGATGGTCGGCGGCGATTTGCGGGAAGCAGGTTTCGTGGCCCTGGCCGTTGCTTTGGGTGCCGAGCGCCAGGGAGACGTTGCCATCCGCCTCAAACCGCACGCGGGACCATTCATTGGGCGCGCCGCGGCTGGTTTCCATGAAGCAGCCAATGCCAATGCCGCGCAGCTTGCCCTGGGCTTCGCTGGCGGCGCGCCGGGCGGGGAAGTTGGCGCGGTCGGCCAGGGCTTCCAGGTCGGCCAGGTTTTCGGCGTAGCGGCCGCAATCCATCAGGCTGCCGAAAGCGGCCTGGTAGGGGAATTCGCGGATGACGTTGCGGCGGCGGATCTCGATGGGGTCGAGGTTCAGCTGCCGGGCGGCGGCGTCCAGCAGGCGTTCCACCATGTAATTGGCTTCCGGCTTGCCGGCGCCGCGATAGGCATCGACCGGGGTGGTGTTGGTGAAGGCGCCCTGCACCCGCAGCAGCATGGCGGGAATGGCGTAGATGCTGCCCATGGCGGTGGGCATGGCCACGGCATGGCAGCCCGGCCCGTTGGAGGAGGCATAGGCGCCGAGGTCGCTGACCATGTCGGCCTGCAGCGCCAGGGCGCGGCCATTGGCATCGAGCGCCATGCGGGCGGTGCCGTACAGGGCGCGGCCATGCACGGCGCCGGGGTATTCCTCGCTGGCCTCGGCCACCCATTTCACCGGGCTGCCCAATTGCTGCGCGGCCCACAGGGTGAGGACGAATTCAGGAAACAGAAAGTTCTTCAGGCCAAAGCCGCCGCCCACATCGGGGGCGTGGATGCGGATGCGGTCTTCCTCAACCCGGAAGACGCTGCCGGCGAGTTGCTTGCGCAGCCCGTGCAGGGCCTGGCTGCTGCATTGCAAATCCCAGCTCTGGCTGGCGGGCAAATAGCGGCCAATGGCGGCGCGGGGTTCCAGCGGCGCGGCGTGCACGCGCTGGTTGGCCAAGGGCAGTTCCACCACATGGGCGGCGGCGGCGAAGGCGGCTTCCGTCGCGGCGCGGTCGCCCTTGATGAAGGTGAAGCTGCGGTTGCCTGGGGCCTCTGCCCAGATTTGCGGCGCGCCGGGGCGCAGCGCAGCCATGGGGTCGGCCACCAGGGGCAGGGGGTCGTATTCCACCAGCAGGGCGTCGGCGGCGTCGCGGGCGGCTTCCGGCGAGGTGGCGACGATGAAGGCCACGGGTTCGCCCACATGGCGCACCGCATCCAGCGCCAGGATGTGGCGGGGCGGCACGATGATGGGCGCCTCGGTGGCGGCCACCACCGGGCAGGGCAGGGTGCCGAAGCCGGCGGCGCGCAATTCGGTGCCGGTGAGGACGAGGCGGGTGCCGGGCAGGGCGCGGGCGGCGGTGGCATCCAGCCCCAGGATGCGGGCATGGGCGTGCGGCGAGCGGACCACCACGGCATGCAGCAGGCCGGGTTCCGTGGCATCGGCCAGGTAGTGGCCCTGGCCGGTGAGGAAGCGGGCATCCTCGGCGCGGGGCAGTGATTGGCCGATAAAGCCTTCCGGCATGGTGTGGTTCCTCCCGAGACGGCGGGCATATTGGCATGCTCGGGCGGTATGGCCAGCGGCGCCGGGGCGGTTAAGATGCCCCCAACACCCGAAGGGAAACGTCCATGGCTACCCCGCTGCTGTTTACCCCCATCACGCTGCGCAACCTGACGCTGAAGAACCGCGTGGTGGTGGCGCCGATGCACCAATACGCCGCCGAACAGGGCTTCACCACCGACTGGCACCTGATGAATGCCGGGCGCTTCGCCGCCGGTGGCGCGGGCATGGTGATGGTGGAGAGCACCAAGGTGGAACGCCGCGGCTGCGGCACGGTGGGCGATACCGGCCTGTGGGACGACGCCCATATTCCCGGCATGAAGCGGATTACCGATTTCATCCGTGCCCATGGCGCGGTGCCGGCGATTCAGCTGGGGCATTCCGGCCGCAAGGCGCGGCGCTTCCGCCCCTGGGAAGGCGGCGCGCCGCTGACCGAGGAAGGCGCCAAGGCCGCCGGCTGCACCGATTGGGAGGCCTGGGAGCTGGTGGCGCCGAGCGGCAACCCCGCCGTTGAGGAAGACCCGATGCCGCGCGGGCTTTCGCGTGAGGAAATTCCGGTGCTGGTGCAGCGCTGGGCCGACGCCGCCAGGCGCGCCCTGGCCGCCGGCTATGACGTGCTGGAGATTCACGGCGCGCATGGCTACCTGATCCACCAGTTCCTGTCGCCCAGCGCCAACCAGCGCAACGACGACTACGGCGGCAGCGAGCTGAACCGGATGCGCTTCTGCATTGAGATCGTGGAGGCGATTCGCGCGATTTGGCCGCAGGACAAGCCGCTGTTCCTGCGCCTGAGCGTGGAGGACGACGCGGGCTGGGGGCCGGAGGAAAGCACCCGGCTGGCCAAGATCGTTGGGCCGAAGGGCGTGGACGTGATCGACTGCTCCTCGGGCGGGTTGACTGGCAGCGCCACCAACCAGGCGCGGCCCGGCTATGGCTATCAGGTGCCCTACGCCACCAAGCTGAAGCGCGAGGGCGGGGTGAAGACCATGGCGGTGGGGCTGATTGTGCACGCTGACCAGGCCGAGGCGATTCTGCAGAATGGCGAGGCCGACCTGATCGCGGTGGGGCGCGAGATTCTGTACAACCCGAACTGGCCGACCGATGCCGCCCGCAAGCTGGGGGTGGAAACCGCCTTTGAGGCGATGCCGGAAGCGCAGAAGTATTGGCTGGAGAAGCGGGCGCGGGCCATGAAGGGCATGGCGCCGAGCACCTACCAGATGGGCATCAAGGGCTGATGGCCGTGCACCGCCGTGCATTGCTGGCGCTGCCGC
>CANFIE010000084.1 GCA_947446625.1 Acetobacteraceae bacterium
CCAGGCCACCCTGGGCGTCGGCGTCATTCGCGTTGAAGCGGACGGCGGCCTGGAACTCACGCTCGGCGTCGCGCAGGCGGTTGGCCTGCAGTTGCTCAAAGCCGCGAACCCGGGCCATGGACCCTTCGTCGCCGGTGCCGGCAGGCGGGTTGCGGGATTCCTCCAGCTTCGCGGCCACGGCGGTGTCATTCGGGAAGCGCTGCAGGAAGGCTTCCAGCTCCGGCACGCCGGCGCGGGTGGAACCCTGCCACAGCAATGCCTGCCGCCAGGCGGAGATGGAGGTATTCGCCACTTCCGGAATGGCGGAGAGTTGGCGCAGGCGGGTAATGCCGTCGCCACGGGTGCCGTCGCGGTAGGTCAGCGTCTGGGCGTAGGCCAGTTGCACCCGGTAGTCATTCGGGGCGCGCTGGGCCAGGCGGGCCAGGCCGTCGCGGGCATCGCCATAGCCTTGCTCGGTGCCGGCCAGGGTCTGGTAGTATTCCAGGGCGAATTGGTCGGGCGGCTGGGCGCCGCGGAACAGCTCTCGGTAGCGGGCGGCGGCGTCATTCGCGCGGCCGGCCTGGGCCAGCCGGCGGGCATCCGCCAGGGCGCCCTGGTCCACCGTGCTGGCGCGCACGTTGATGTCGATTTCGCTCAGGCGCTGGTCATTCGGCGCCACCTGGCGCAGCCGGGCCAGGAAGGATTCTGCGCCACTGCGATTGCCGAGCTGGGCCTGCGCCTGGGCGGCGCCACCAAGCGCCTCCACATTGCGCGGGTCCACCACCAGCACGCGTTCCAGCGTGCGCAGCACCAGCTCGGGCCGGTTTTGCAGGCGCCAGTAATTGGCCTGTTCCAGCAGGGCGCCAACGGCGCCGTCCTGGGCGGGAGCAGCGGCGGGGGCCGCTGCGGGGGCCGCCGCAGGGGTGGCCGCGGGGGCCTGGGCCAGGGCGGGTCCCATTGGCAGGGCGACGAAGGCCGCCGCTGCCATAAGCCGGTTACGTCGGGTCATCAGTGGCTCCTCTCGCGGAGGCGGAGAGCGGCGCGGCGACGAAGAACCCAGTAAAGGGGCGCCGCGACGAGGATGAGGCCAAAGGCAAGCACGACCAGCACCAACATGGGCTGATTTGCCAGCCAGTATTGTGGCCAGAGCCAGGGCGGCAGCATGCCATGGGTATAGGTGCTGCCGATTTTGTAGCTCTGCACCCGGCCGCCGCTGAGCAGGGCGAGGTCGCCCTGGATGCGGGCGATCTGCTCGGGGTCGCGCAGCGCGGCGACGATGGCTTCCATGCCCGCCGGGGTAGAGCCGGTGAGTGCCACCACCGAGCGGCCCGCGCGCAGCGGCGATTCGAAGGCGATCAGCGCGCCAAGGCCTTCGCCCGGGGCGGCGAGCTGGGCCGAGGCCTGCTCGCGGTCCGAACGACGGTCCGGCGGGCCGAAGACGTAGCGGATATTCTCCAGCGCATCCGGCAGGGCGACCGAGAGGCGGTTGCCTTCAACCGCGATCGGGCTGTCACGCAGAAGCTGCTGCAAGGCCTGCTGGCGACCCAGCGCGCCCACCACAATGAGATTGCGGTCGGCGACGTCGTTCAGGTTGCTGCTGCGCACCACGGTAAGGCCGGTGGCCGGGTAGCCCACCACCGCCGACATCCGGCCGATGAGGCCGAGGAAGGCGGAGAGTTCCACCGCGCTCGGCCGGTCGGGCAGCACGGCGGCGGTCTCGGCCTGGTCAGCCTGGATGGTGAAGGGGAAGCCGCTGCTGGCGAAGTGCGCCAGGTTGGGCAGCGTGGTGAAGCGGTGCGCGCTGCTCAGGTCGATCGTGCTGTCGGGGTCGATCGAGGCGCGGATATCGCCGGGCACCTGGGCACAATCGCCGCGCGAGAGCGGGCGCATGTCGAAGCGCAACTGCAGTTCATTCTGGCCGAACACCATCCAGGGCGGCAGGCCGACGCGGCCATCCGAACGGTCGGTGCGGCCGGCCTGACGGCTGAACCATGACCAGGGCCAGCTGCCTTCCGCCATGCGCAGCGGGAAGCTGCGGAGGTAGACGTCGTTCAGCGCGACGTCGAGGCGCGAAGAGGCGACGTCGACCACCGGCCCCGGCGGGGCACGGAAGCGGATATCAGCCTCGAACGGGCGGTTGCGCCAGGTGTACAGATCCGGCGCGGTGCGGAAGGGAATGGCGACGGGGCCGGGCGAGTAGCCATAGGCCTGCAACTCGGTGGGGTCGAGCAACTCGCCAAGCTTGACCGGGCGGTCGGCCCGCAGCCAGCGCGGCGCGTCATACGGTTGCCGGCGCGGCAGGCTGGGGGTTTGCACCACGGCGAGTTCACCGGACAGCGCTTCCCGCCCCACCGCCAGCGCGGTGGCGGCGGTGGCGGCTTCACCACCCGAGCGGCCGCCGACGACGAGGAAGAGGCCGTGCGGGTCGTTGGGGTTGGGCACCAGCGCCAGCGTCGGGCCGTCAAAGCGCGGCAGGGTGACGCCAGGCACCGAATCAACACCGGTGGCGATGATGACGGCGTTGCCGCGGTCTGGCGGCGAGGCGGTGACCGGGAAGCTGGCACCGCGATAATCGGCCTGCACGGCAAACCACGAGGCCGAGATGGCGGCGGCGCGGATGGCGTCATTGCCGGCGCCATCGGCGACGACGAAGGGCAGGTTGAGGGTTTCACGCAGCAGGCGCAGGTCGAAGAACGGCTCTGGCAGGCGGGCCAGGTCGCGCGTCAGCGGCAGGCGTTCCAGCGTGAGATGCAGGGTCGACTGGTCGGAGATGGTGGACCAGAGCAGGCCGGAGAGGCCGTCATTGCATTCCACGGCGAAGCGGCCGGAGAAGCGGAAGTTGAGGCGGTTATTGTCGGCGAAGTAGACCGGGTTAACCGGAAACTCCACCGGCCCGAAGCTGGGGCGCGAGCGGTCTGGCGTGATGGCGCCGACGAACTGCTCATTCAGCGTCACCGCGATCTGGCTCAACTCGGGGATCAGCGCCGGCGAGGTGGCGCCTTGCAGCACGAGGCGAGCGGAGGTGACGACTTCATCGCCGCGCACGCCGAACAACACGCCCTGCAAATCCGAGTTGCCACGCAACTGCATGGGGGCGCGCAGGCCAAGCTGACGCAGCGTTTGTGAAATGCGGCGGGCGCCGGGACCAGGCTCGGCGGCCGGCATGAAGCCACCGCCCAGCACCGGGGCCGCAGCGGGAGCGGGGGCTGCCGCCACCGGCGGCACCACCGGTGCGGGGGCCGGCGCCGGTGCAGGGGCCGCCGGGGCGGCCTGCTGGCGTTGCGCCAGGGCCGGCGTGGCGCCAAGGCCGAGCGCCATCAGCGCGATGGAAAGACGACGACCGCGACCCATGCCGGCGCGACTTGCCGCCATCCGGGCCGGGCTGGGCGTGGCCGCATTACCGCCCGGGCCACCGCTGCCATCCTGGCGACCGCCAAGAGTGAACTGGGAACCACCGCGGAACAGACCACCGATGCTCACTGCAACCTCCTTCAGCGAACGCAACGGACGGTCGGTGCGATTGTCGTCCCAACCAACCCAGGCGTCGGCGCGGCCCAGAACAGCCCGCACGATGTGACCTTCGTCACGCAAATCCTGCGGTGCGAAACGCACCTGCAGGCGATTTTCCTGCCAGCGGAGGACTTCTGCCGGCAACTCCACCTGGCTCTGGCCCATGGTGAGTTCCAGTGTAATCATTTGGCCAATCTCGTGGCCTTGTGGGCGGACCATGGCAACGGCGGCGCCACCCAGCGAAAGGTCAAGCGTTTCGCCGAATACTTCACTGCCATCGGGCAGCCGCACCATGGCCGGCACATTGGCGGCAATACGGGCGCGTTCACGCACCTGCCGGCGTTCGCGGCCCACGGCCAGCCCGGCCAGCACGGTGAGCAGGCAGAGCGTGGCCCAGACCAGGTTCAGCGCGTAGGCCTGGAATTCCAGGCTGCTTGGCGGGTTGGCGGCAAGGCCGTAAATGCCCGAGAGCAGGCCGATCACCAGGAACACCGCCAGCACCATGTTGGGGCCGACGGCGCGAAGGTCGAAGTAGCCTTCTTCCAGCGTGCCGCCCTTGTCGGTCACGTTGAAGCGGCCGCGGCGCGGGTCGAGCAATGTCGCTAGGGTGACAGGCAGCAGGTACACCGCCAGCACCGCCTCATAAATCTCAGACCAGAAGCTGTGGCGCACGCTGCCCTGGATGCGGCTGGCGGTGACCACCGAGTGCACGATGTGCGGACCGGCATAGGCCACGATGCTGAGCGGCGAGGCCGCGATGATCGTCTCGCCCAACAGCAGGTAGGCCAGCGGCGAGGTGAGGAACACGAAGCGCGGCAGCGGGAACAGGAAGCCGAACATCGAGACGAAGTAGCAAAGCCGCTGCGGCCAGGTGAGGCCGGAGGCGGTAAGCGGGTTTTCCAGTCGCAGGATCTGCACCATGCCACGCGCCCAGCGCATGCGCTGGCCGATATGGAGCATCAGGCGTTCGGTCGCCAGGCCGGCGGCCAGCGGCACCTTCAGGTAGGCGGTGCGCCAGCCATTGCGCTGCATGCGCAGCGAGGCATGGCAGTCTTCCGTTACCGTCTCGGTCGGCACGCCGCCAATCTCTTCCAGTGCCACGCGCCGAATGACGGCGCACGAGCCGCAGAAGAAGGTACCGCCCCAGAAGTCGTTGCCCTGCTGGATCAGGCCGTAGAACAGCAGGCCCTCATTCGGGGTGCGCTCCCCGGTCTGCAGGTTACGCTCGAAGGGATCGGGCGAGTAGAAGTGGTGCGGGGTCTGCACCATGCACAGGTCGCGGTCGCGCAGCATCCAGCCCAGGGTGAGCTGGAGGAAGGCGCGGGTGGTAACGTGGTCGCAGTCGAAGATGACGACGTATTCGCCGTCGGTCTGCTTCAGCGCGTGGTTGATGTTACCCGCCTTGGCGCCCTTGTTGTCGGGCCGGATGATGTAGCCACAGCCGATTTCATCGGCAAACTGGCGGAACTCGTCGCGCCGGCCGTCATCCAGGATGTAGACATTCATCTTGTGCTGCGGCCAGTCGAGCCCCAGCGCGGCGAAGACCGTTGGCTTCACGATCTCCAGCGATTCATTGTAGGTCGGGATGAAGACGTCGACCACCGGCCAGTCCTCAGGGTCGGCGGGCAGCGGCACCGGCTTGCGGTCCAGCGGCCAGACCGACTGGAAGTAGGACAGCACCAGCGCGACCACGGCGTAGATCTCGGCCAGCAGCAGGCCGGTGCCGAGGAAGGTCTGCCAGAAGCCGGTGTAGTCCAGCGTGTCGGTCACGCGCCAATAGACGTAGCGAATGGACACGACGCAGGAGAGCACCGAAAGCGCGATGGTGACGGTGCGGCCCTGGAAGCGGTTGGCAATGAGGAACATCACCAGCCCACCAAGCGCCATCCAGGCCTGCTGGCCAGGCTCCAAAGGCACCACGATGACCGAGGCGACGATGATGAGGCCAAGGATGACGGCGATGGTGCCGCCGATCCGGCTGCTCATGAAGGGCAGGCGAGCCAGACGCTCGCGGGAGTGGATCACGCTGCTCATCGGGCGCCCCACCCGGCTTGGAAGGGTTCGGGCGAGGTTGGCAATGCGGCCTGAATGCCGCGGGCAATCTCGCGCAGGTCCTCGGCGGCACGGCTTTGCGGCGCAAGGTCCAGCACCAGGCGCTGGCAGGCCAGGGCCTCGGCCACGTTCTCGTCGCGGCAAACCGCGCCAAGCAGCCGCGGCCCCAGGTGCCGGGCCAGGGTTTCGGCTGAGGCGCGGGACAGCCGGGCGGCGGGGTCCACCTGGTTCAGCACAACGCGCAGGCGCCCGGCGAACAGTGCCGCCATGGTGCCCGCCCCCAGGAAGCGGCCGGTATCAATCTCGGGCACCAGCGCGGCGCTGGTGGCATCGGCCAGCAGCACGGCGCACACCAGGCTGGCCATGGGCGCCAGCAGGTTCAGCGCATGGCTCGGACCCGGGGGGGTATCGGCCACCACCAGCAGGCCAGGGTCGCTGAGGATGGCGCGCATCGGCGCGGTCAGCAGTTCGGGGTCGCGCTCCAGCGCGCTGGACAGCCCCAAGGCGCCGCGGATGTCGATGGCGCCATGCGGCAGTAGCATCACGCCCGAGGCGGTCTGGCGGGTCAGCGCACGCCAGTCTGGGCGCTTGGGCAACTCACTCAAAAAGCCGGCGCCATCGTTCAAGGGCACGCCGAAGTGCAGCCGCAGCGTGTTCTGCGGGTCAAAGTCCATCACCAGCACACGGCGGCCGTCTCGACGCAGCGCATCCGCGATATTGGCCGCGAGCGTGGTCTTCCCGACGCCCCCTTTGGGAGAGGCGAAACAGATCAGGGGCATGGGCGACCTCCGGCAGGCTACCGAGACCCGGGCGCGCGAACGGCGGCCCGGAACGCGTCAAAGGGGGAAGACGGTGCCGGGGCGCCGACCGCGACAAGGCGCAGCACCTCCGACAACGGAATGGTGACCGCCATTGCGGGGAGCAACGAAGCCGGGCGCAGCGCGGTGCCGGGATTGCCCCAACCAGCGCCGGGGGCCTGGGGGGCAGCCATTTGGCCGCCACCGGCCAGCAGACTGGCATAGGTGCCGCTGGGCGCGTGCGCGGGGGGCGGGCTGTAGGGATGGGCGGCGGGCGCCGGCACGGCGGTGGCCAGTGAGGGGCCGAGATCGGCCTGGCGACCCAGCGATTCGAGCAGGCTGTAGGCTGGCCCGCCCGAGGTGGCGACCGGCGCCGGCGGCGGCGCCACAGGCGGCGGCGGGGCAGGCTGGGGCGCGAAGTAGCTGGGCGCCGGCGGTGGCGGCGGAGCAGGCGGCGGGGGCGAGAAGACGATGGGCGCCGCTGCGGGGGCCGGGGCGGGGGGCGGCACCGGGGCGGCCACGGGCGGTGCCAGCACCACGGTGAACAGGGGCGAGGCCGGCTGCGGTTGTGCCATGACAGGGGCGGGAGCGGGCTCGGGAGCGGCGAACACAACGGGGGCAGGCGCCGGGGCGGGCGGCGGCGGGGCGGCATAGACCACCGGAGCCGGGGGCGCAGGGGGCGGAGGAGGCGGCGGGGGCGGGGGTGCCAGCACCGGCTCGATTCGCACGGGCTCGGGAATCGCCTCTGGCGCGATTTCGGCAGGGCGGATGCTAACCGTGGGGTCCTGCGTCTCATCATAGGCAGGGTAGAATTTGTCAGCCGCGTTCGCGTCCACGCGCGGGGCGCGAACGGGTTCGTTGCTGAAGCTGCGGTACCGCAGCCCAGGCGCCTTCAGCGCCGCTGTCACCCTGGCGACGTCGGAATCCTGCGCCATCTGTAATCAGTCCCCCTGTATGCGAGCAACATTGCCCCGGCAGCGCAAACAACGGAACAGCTTTTCGGGAAACCGTCCCACCATTCATGCTGCAGGAGCGAAAAGGTCACTCCAAGCTAAACGGACAAGCATTCCCAAAACCGCCGAGTAGTAGTCCGGTGAAGCGGCCAGGGCAGGCAATCCCCTTGGCTCCCCAGGGCTGCCAGCACGCTGCGCGGACGCAAACCTCGCAAGTGCAGCAACCCCCGGAGAGGCGGCATAGGGCGCAATGGTGTTGCTCGTCAAATCTACCCAGGCTGGTATGACGTTATGTGATGGATCTGCCCAGAAAGTGGCCGAATTCGATACGGCGGGCTCGGTCCCGAGGCGGGCCCAGGCCAGGTAGAGCGGGACCCTGACTGCATCGAAAGAGAAACGAGGCGGGAAATCATCAGGCAGGGACAGGGCGCCATCGGATTTGGCGATGCTGAGCCAGTCCGGCGGCAGGTTCCATTTGCCGAATCGGGCGGCCCGCAACAGGCCCAGCCCGTCGGTCGCCAACCTGACCCAGGCGGGGTCCGGCACGGCCTGGGCAAGGGCGCGGATGGCCGGAAAGGCGTAATAGGAAGGGTTCACAACTATGCGATCCCGCCGGTCGAAGCCCCGGGCGCCGGGCAGCAGCAGGGTTTGCCCGGCCGTGCGGCGGACCACATGCTTCAGCACATCGCGGGCAATGGCGGTTCCCAAGGTGGTGTGCTCGGCCTGGCCCCAGCGGCGCCCGGCTTCCAGCAGCGCCCAGCTGATGAAGAGGTCGCCATCCGAGGCGTTGTTCTGGTCAGCCACCGGGTTGGCGGCATCGGGCGTGAAGCGCCAGGCGGAAAGCGTATCGTTCCGGCGCTTCAGCACGCGGCGGGTCCAGGCCAGCATTTTGTCGAAGCTGGCGCGGTCATCAGCGCGGACCGCCAGCAGCAAGCCGTAGCCCTGGCCTTCGCTATGGGAGACTCGGTTATTGCCGGTATCCACCAGCCGCCCTTCGGGCGCCATGAAGCGGCCCCGGAAGGCGGCCCAGTCGGCACGCAGGGCGTCCATGCTGGCGGCCAGGGCCGGGTTGGGCACCGGCGGCGCCACGGGCGCCACAGGCGGGGCGGCCTGCGGGGTGGTTTGTGCCGCCGCGGCCAGCAATTGCCCGCGCGCCAACCCCGGCAGGGCCAGGCCGGCCAGCGCACCCAGGGCAATTCGGCGGGAAAGGCGGTGCGGTTCGGGCATGGCGGTAGCCTGGCTCATGGGGTCTTAAAGAGGTAGCAGTGGTAGATTAACACGGCATCACAACCCTTGGGTGCAATTTTGCGCCGCACAACCACTTGCCACGCCATGCTGCATCATGCCCGCCCAGCCTGGAATGCCAAGCTGAGCGTTGTCGGCATTTGTCGTGCCGGTTTGGGGCTTGCCATATCGGCCCGGCTGCGCTGCGTTGCGGGCCATCTTCCCTGGGGAAATTGATCCAATGACCAAGTTTGTCACCTTCTCTGACGCCAAGGGCGCCCGCCTGGGCGCCGTGCTGGACAATGGCGACGTGCTGGACCTGGCCGCCACCGGCGGCCCGGCCGACATGCTGGCGCTGATTGCCGGCGGCGCCCCCGCCCTGGCCGCCGCCCGCGCCAAGATCGCCGCCGCCAAGTCCGGCCTGCCGGCCGCGAGCGTGACGCTGCTGGCGCCCATCCCGCGCCCCTCGCGCAACGTGTTCTGCGTGGGCCGCAACTATATGGACCACGTGGCCGAGGGCGACCGCACCCGCGGCATCACCAATTCCGAGCTGCCGAAGTTTCCGCAATTCTTCACCAAGGCGCCGGAGACGGTGATTGGCCCGGATGAGTGGACCCATGCCCATACCGGCGTGACCCAGTGGCTGGACTATGAGGTGGAACTGACCCTCATCATCGGCACCGCCGGCAGCAACATCAGCCTGGACAAGGCCATGAGCCATGTCTGGGGCTACACCATTGCCAATGACGTGACCGGCCGCGACCTGCAGCGCCGCTACGGCCAGTGGTTCAAGGGCAAGAGCCTGGACCGTTCCTGCCCGCTGGGCCCGTGGATTGTGCCGGCCGACGAGCTGGACGGGCTGAACACCGGGGTGCGCTGCTTCGTGAATGGCGAGAAGCGCCAGGACAGCCACACCAGCAAGATGATCTTCAACATCAAGCAGATCATCGAGCAGCTGAGCATCGGCTTCACCCTGGTGCCGGGCGACGTCATCATGACCGGTACGCCTGAAGGCGTGGGCTACGCCATGGTGCCGCCGCAGACGCTGAAGGCCGGCGACGTTATCCGCTGCGAAGTGGATGGCATTGGCAGCCTGACCACCACCGTGAAGGCCGACTAAACCATGGCCGACGACCAGGGGACTGCCCCTTACAATCCCCTGGCCGATGGCTGGAAGGTGCTGCCCGAGCGGGGTTTCCCCGTGGTGGTGGGCACCTTCTTCTCGAAGAAGTTCGAGGAAGGCTACCGGTTCGGCTTTGTGGCCGAACCGCGCCATGCCAATGTGGGCGGCGTGGTGCATGGCGGCATGCTGGTTACCTTCGTGGATGACCTGCTCGGCGCCACCGTGTGGTTTGCCGTGAAGCAGCGGCCGGTTTCCACCATTCAACTGAACACCCGCTTCATTGCGCCGGCCCGGCCGGGGGACTTCGTCACCCTTATTCCGCAGGTGCAGCGGGTGACCAAGTCGGTGGTGTTCGTGCGCGGAGAGGTCTTCGTGGGCGACCGGCTGGTGCTTTCCGCCGATGGGGTTTGGAAAATCCTCGGCGAGAAGTAGGCTCGGGGGAACAACACCCCTGGGAAGGAATGCGCCATGCGCAGCGCCGTCATCGTCTCCACCGCCCGCACGCCCATTGGCCGGGCCTATCGTGGCGCCTTCAACGACACGCAATCCCAGACCCTGGGCGGGCATGCGGTGGCCGAGGCGGTGAAGCGCGCCGGGGTGGACCCGGCCGAGATTGACGACGTGGTGCTTGGCGCCGCCACCCAGCAGGGCGCCCAAGGGTACAATCTGGCGCGGCAATGCGCGCTGCGCGCCGGCCTGCCGGAAAGCGTGGGCGGCATGACGGTGGACCGGCAGTGCTCGTCCGGCCTCATGGCCATTGCCACGGCGGCCAAGCAGATCATTGCCGATGGCATGCAGGTAACGGTGGGCGGCGGGCTGGAGAGCATCAGCCTGGTGCAGAACGACAAGGCCAACCGCTTCCGCGCCGCCGACCCCTGGCTGAAGGAACATGTGCCGGCGGTGTACATGAGCATGCTGGAGACCGCCGAGATTGTGGCCGAGCGGTATGGCGTGAGCCGCGAGGCACAGGATGAATACGCGCTGCGCAGCCAGATGCGCACCGCCGCCGCCCAGGCCGCCGGGCGGTTTGACGCCGAGATTGTGCCGCTGGCCAGCCGCATGGGCCTGGCCGACAAGGTGACCGGCGAGATCAGCTTCAAGGATGTGTTGCTGACCAAGGATGAAGGCAACCGCGCCGACACCACGCTGGCAGGGCTGCAAAGCCTGAAGCCGGTGATGAAGGACGGCCAGCGTATTGCCGCCGGGCGCTTCATTACCGCCGGCAATGCCAGCCAGCTTTCCGACGGTGCCTCGGCCTGCGTGCTGATGGAGGAAAAGGAAGCCTCCAGGCGTGGCCTGGCGCCGCTGGGGATTTATCGCGGCATGGCGGTGGCGGGGTGCGACCCGGCGGAGATGGGCATTGGCCCGGTCTTCGCCATTCCGAAGTTGCTGAAGGCGCATGGGCTGAAGGTGAGCGACATTGGCCTGTGGGAACTGAACGAGGCCTTCGCCTGCCAGGTGATTTATTGCCGCGACCGGCTGGGCATTCCCGATGAATTGCTGAACGTGGATGGCGGCGCCATTGCCGTGGGCCACCCTTATGGCATGTCCGGCGCGCGGATGACCGGGCATGCGCTGATCGAGGGCAAGCGGCGCGGCGCGAAATATGTGGTCATCACCATGTGCATTGGCGGTGGCCAGGGCGCGGCGGGCTTGTTCGAAGTGGCGTGATGCCTATCGGCGGCATCGAAACCGCCTATTGGCCGGGGATACCGCGTGCCGCCTAGGTTTTCTCCATCGGTAATTTCCACCGACGGAGAGCCCAGATGCAGCACGCACCCCATGGCTGGCACGGCGCCCGCGTTGTCTCGGCGCCGGCTGATCGCCCGATGCCGGCGAATGACGAGA
>CANFIE010000085.1 GCA_947446625.1 Acetobacteraceae bacterium
CACAGCCAGGTGGCCACGGTAAAGCCGCCCACGCAGAACAGCATGGTGCGCCGCCGGCCAAACCGCGCCACCAGCCAACCCGTCATTGGCGTGGCAATGGCGGTGGCCAGAATGTTGAAGGTGGTGGTCCAGGCAATCTCATCCGGCGTGGCGGCAAAGGCGCCCTGCATGGCCGGCAACAAGGTGGAGGCCACCAGCAGCGTGGTGGCGTACAGCGTGGAGCCGAGCACCACCGAGACCAGGATGGCATAGCGCCGGGCCACGGGCAGCAGGGTGGGGGTGGAGGTCTCGGACATGGGAGCCGGTTGCAACCTTGACGATCATTGCCAGTATTATGGTAGCCTGGGTTACATTTTCTGGCGAGCCTGCCGTTGTGGCCGAATTTCCTGCCGTGCCGCCTGACGAAGACCGTCGGGCGCTTGGGTTCCTCATTGCCGATGTGGCGCGACTGATGCGTGCCTCGTTCGACCGCCGGGTAAGGCCGATGGGGCTGACCCGCGCCCAATGGCAGGTGCTGGTGCGGCTGGGCCGCCGCCCGGGCATGACGCAGAGCGAGCTGGCCGAGTTGCTGGAAGTGGAGCGCGCCACCGCCGGCCGCATGGTCGACAGGCTGGAGCGCAAGGCCTGGGTGGAACGCCGCGCCGATGCCGCCGACCGCCGGGTCAACCGCCTGTACCTGACCGCCGCTGCTGAGGCGGTGCAGGCCCGGGTGGCCAGCCTGGGCGGTGATTTGGTGGACGAAGCCCTGGTACCCCTGGCCGAGCCTGAGCGCCTGGCCCTGGCCGGGCTACTGGCGCGGGTGAAGGACCAGTTGCAGGTGATGGCCCCATGATGCGCTTCAAGCGGCTGCGGCCCCTGTTGCTGCTGGGCGTGCCGGTGCTGGTGCTGGTGGGCGCGCTGGTGCTGTGGCAGCAGGGCGGCCGCTACATCAGCACCGAGAATGCCTATGTGAAGGCGCATATCGTGCAGATCGCGCCCGAGATTGCCGGCCGCGTGCTGGACGTGGCAGTGCGTGACCATGCCCGGGTGCAGGCTGGCGACGTGCTGCTGCACATCGACCCTGCGCCCTATGAATTCGCCCTGCGCAAGGCCGAGGCCGAGTTGGACACCGCCCGCACCCTGGTGGAAGTGGCCCGCGCCACCTACCACGAGACGCTGAGCGAGTTGGGTGAGCTGGAAAACCGCGCCCAGTACCTGTCTCGGCAGGCCATGCGGCAGCAATTGCTGGCGGCGCGTGGCGTGGCCCCGGCAGCGCGCATGGAGGAAACCGCCAGCGACGCCCAGGTGGCGCGTGAACGCATCAACGTGCTGCGCCAGCGCCTGGCCCGGGTGCTGACCACGCTGATGGGCGATGCCGCCCTGCCGGTGGACCAGCACCCCAGCGTGCGGGAAAAGCTGGCCAGCCGCGAACAGGCGGCGCTGGACCTGGCGCGTACCACGGTGCGGGCCCCGGCGGGCGGCACCATCGTGAACATGCGGCTGCAACGTGGCGAGCAGGTGCGGGCGGCCACCGCCGTCTTTGCCCTGGTTTCCGAGCAGCGCCCCTGGGTGGAAGCCAATCTGAAGGAAACCACGCTGACTCATGTGGCGGTGGGCCAGCAGGTGGATGTGGTGCTGGACATCTACCCCGACGTCACCTGGCGCGGCGAGGTGGAGAGCATCAGCCCCGCAGCCGGTGCCGAGTTCGCCATTCTGCCGCCGCAGAACGCCACCGGAAATTGGGTGAAGGTTGTGCAGCGCCTGCCGGTGCGCATCCGCCTGCTGCCGCATGCCGGCGAGCCGGCGCTGCGTGCCGGCGTGACCGCGACGGTGGCCATTGATACCGGCCGCCGCCGCAGCCTGGGGCAAGCACTGTCCGGCCTGTTCGGCGGCCGGGCCGGCGCCGCCCCGGCGCCCTAGAGCAATATCCATTCTGATGGAATCATCAAAATGGATTTCTTGCTCTAATTTCAAATAGTTATAGAGCACGAAATGCGCCCATCAGGGCGCATAGTGCTCTAACCCGCAATCTCCGGCAGCGCCGCCAGCAGCACCGCCAGGGCGGCGTTGAAATCGGCCAATTCCATCGCCTCATGCGGGTTGTGGCTGCCGCCAGTGTTGCGGATGAACAGCATGGCGCAATCCACCCCCTGTTGGCCGAAAATCAACGCATCATGCCCCGCGCCTGAAGCCATCTCCATGTGCGGCACCCCGGCCTTGGTGGCGCCGGCCAGCAGCGCAGCGCGCAGCCGGGGCGCCATCTTCAGCGGCTCCACCCGCATGCCGGCGCCATAGTCCAGCGCCACGCCGCGTCGGGCGGCCATGCTTTCGGCCCGGCTGGCCAGCAGGGCGGCAGCGGCATCCAGCACCGCTTTGTCCTCGCTGCGGATATCCAGGCTGAAGCGCAACTCGCCCGGAATCTTGGTGGGGCCGTGCATGGTGGTGGGGGTGTGGAACTCGCCCAGCGTCAGCACCAAATCCCGCCCGGCGGCTTCCTCGGCCAGCCAGAATTCCTCAAGCGCCGTGGCCAACTCCACCCCTGCCAGCACCGCATCGCGCCGGCCAGCCCTGGGCTCGGCCCCGGCATGGCCCCAGGCGCCGCTGGGCAGGCAGCGCGGGTGGCGCAGGCTGCCGCGAATGCCCGTCACCACCGCCACCGGCAGCCCGGCCTCGGCCCGTTGCGGCCCTTGCTCAATATGCGGCTCGATGAAGCAATGGATGCGCCCCGGCTCCAGCGATGCCTGCCCGCTGCGCAGAAACGCCGGGTCCAGCCCCTGCTCCACCATATGCTCGGCCAGGGTGCGGTTGCTGTCGCTGCGGCGCACGGTATCGGGCAGTTCCGGCGGTATCAGCCCAAAGGCTGCCCTGCTGCCCAGGTAGAAAGCGGGGAACCAGCACATCTCCTCGGCCCGCACCGCCATCACGGTCAGGTCGCGCGGCAAGGTGGTGCCGCTGCCGCGCAGCGCGGCGCAGGCGGCCAGCCCCATCACCACGCCGGCCGCGCCATCGTAATTGCCGCCATGCGGCACCGCATCCAGGTGGCTGCCGATGATCACCGGCGGCAACGCACGGTCGGCGCCCGGCAGCGTCATGAACAGGTTGCCCGCCGGGTCGGCCCTGCATTCCAGCCCCAGCGCCAGGGCGGCGTCGCGGGCCAGCGCATGGGCAGCGGCCTCACCCTCGCCATAGCTGGCGCGGCTCACGCCGGGCGGGTCCGCCGAGGCGGCGCGCAGGGCGGTAAAAAGCCGTGCCGCCAGGCCCTCGGCTGCCATTGTGTTGTGCATCATGCCTAATCCAAATCCATCGGTGTTTTCATAAGTCGCCCAATGCTCACTTGGCACGCAAAATGTATGGGATGGCCTGGATGAAGGAGCCATGCCGCATGCCTCGCCTCACGCGCCGAACCCTGGGCCATGGCCCAGGCAGCAGCGTCGCCCAGGCGCAGCCCTGCCGCCAGCCCCTCACGCCCCTTCGTTTGACCTGAGCAGGAGCGACCTTGATGCGCATTCCCCTTCCTCGTCGTGGCCTGCTGGGCGGCGCGCTTTCCGCCGCCATGCTGCCCTGGGACCTGGCCCTGGCCCAGGCGCCCGCCGGTGGCGCCACGCTGCGCGTGGGCATGACCGCCTCCGCCGTGCCCCTGGCCAATGGCGTGCCGGACCAGGGCGCCGAAGGTCACCGCTTCATGGGCATCACGCTCTACGACCATCTGGTCACCTGGGACCTTTCCAGCTTTGAAAAGCCCGCTGTGCTGCGCCCCGGCCTGGCCAGCGGCTGGCGGGTGGACCCGGCCAACCAGAAGCGCTGGATTTTTACGCTGCGTGAGGGCGTGACCTTCCACGACGGCAAGAAGCTGACCGCCGCCGATGTGGTGTTCAGCTTCGACCGCGCCTTCAAGAACGATGCCCCGCATTTCGACCCACGCGCCTCGGCCCAGGCGCGCATCCGCTTCCCCACCCTGGCCGCCTGGCATGCCGAGGGCGAGCGCACCTTCATCATCGAAACCACCCGCGTGGACAGCCTGGTGCCCTTCGGCTGCACCTGGGTGGGCATTACCCACCAGGGCGCCTGGGAAGCCGCCGGGCGGGACTGGGATGCCTATATGAACAAGGCGGTGGGTACCGGGCCGTGGAAGCTGGAAAGCTTCCAGGTGCGCGAACGCTGCGTGATGACGCGCAATGCCGCCTATTGGGACGCGGCCCGCGTGCCGAAATGCGAGCGCCTGATCCTGCTGCCGCTGCCGGAAGCCAATACCCGCGTGGCGGCGCTACGCAGCAACCAGGTGGACTTCATCGAGGCGCCGCCGCCGGATGCCATCCCCTCGCTGCAGCAGGCCGGCTACAGCGTGGTGACCAACAAGTATCCGCACAACTGGACCTGGCACCTCTCCATGGTGGAAGGCTCGCCCTGGCGCGACATTCGCATCCGCAAGGCCGCCAACCTGGCGCTGGACCGCGAGGGCATGAAGACCATGCTGGGCGGCGTGATGGCGCCGGGCGCCGGGCTGCTGCCGCCGGGCCACCCCTGGCATGGCAACCCCAGCTTCAAGCTGGAATACAAGCCCGACGAGGCCCGCCGGCTGCTTGCCGAGGCCGGCTACAGCCCGCGCAACCCGCTGCGCACCAAGGTGGGCATCTCCACCAGTGGCTCGGGCCAGATGCAGCCGCTGCCAATGAACGAGGCGGTGCAGCAGAACCTGAAGGAGATCGGCATCGAGGTTTCCTTCGAGGTCATCGAATGGAACGCCCTGCTGGGGATTTGGCGTGAGGGGGCGAAGGCACCTTCCAACCGTGGTATTTCCGCCATCAACATCAGCTATGCGGCGCTGGATCCCTTCACCAGCATCATCCGCTTCCTGAAGACCGACCTAGTGCCGCCGGCCGCCAACAACTGGGGCTACTTCAGCGACGCCAGCTACGACGCCATGATGAACCAGGTGTACGAAACCTTCGACAGCACGGCGCAGGATGCCCTGCTGGCCCGCCTGCATGAGCGCATTGTGAACGACGCGCTCTTCCTCTTCGTGGCGCATGACCTCAACCCCCGCGCCATGAGCCGCCGGGTAAAGGGCTTTGTGCAGGCGCAGAGCTGGTTCCAGGATTTGACACCGATTCGCCTGGAATAGCCCTTTGCCTGGGCGCTTCGCCTGCGAATTGGGCGAAGCGCGTGCCAAAGCCGGGGTTTGCGCTGGCACATGGCTTGCTCCGCACCGGGGGCAAGCCGGAGGACCGCCGCATGACCTCGTTCGCCCTGAATCGCCGTGCCCTGCTGGGCGCTGGCCTGGCTGCCGGGCTACTGCCCATGGCGGCCCGCGCCACCACCCTGGCCGAGTTGCGCACGGCCGGTAAGCTACGCATCGGCGTGGAAGCCACCTACCCGCCCTTCACCATGCGTGAAAGCGGCGTGATCGTCGGCCACGATGTAGAACTGGGCACGCTGATGTGCCGCAGCCTCGGCATCACCCCCGAATTCGTCGATGTGGTGTGGTCCGGCGTCATCCCGGCGCTCTACGCCGGCCGCTTTGATATGATCATGAGCGGCATGAGCTACACGCGGGCACGGATGGAGCGGGTGAACTTCTCCATTCCCTACGCCGAAGCCGGGCAGTCCCTGCTGATCCGCAGCCGCGACGCCGACAAGATCAAGACCATCGAGGACATGTCCGGCAAGGTGCTCGGCATCAAGCTGGGCAGCCCTGGTGAGACGCTGCACCCGCGGCTGGCGGACCGGATCAAGGCCGCCAAGGGCGCCGGCTTCCGCGAGGTGAAAACCTATGACGACCATCCGGCCGCCTACCTGGCATTGCTGCAGGGCACCGTAGATGGCGTGCTGAACACGCTGCCCACCCTGGCCTATGTGATGAAGAGCCAGGCCGGCCGCTTCGGCGTGGTGCGCGGCATTGGCGCCGACAATTGGGCCGGCTTCGCCTGCCGCAAGGAAGACACCGAAATCCAAACCTGGATGAACACCGAACTGCGCCGCCTGAAGGCCGATGGCACGTTGAAGGACTTGCAGCTGAAGTATTTCGGCCTGGAATTCGCCTTGCCCGACACCATTCCCGAACCGGCGGCCTGAGCCTGCCGGGCCGGCCCGCATGATCTTCGATTGGAATGTTGTCTGGTACGCCGTGCCACTGCTGGCGCATGGCGTGGTGATGACGCTGAAGGTCAGCCTGGTGGCCGGCCTGCTGGGCCTGGGCATCGGGCTGCTGGCGGGGCTTGCCTCGCTCAGCAGCCTGGCGCCGCTGCGCTGGCTGGTGCGCGGTTATGTCGATTTCATCCGCGGCACGCCGCTGCTCATCCAGATTTTCCTGATTTTCTTTGCCCTGCCTGTGGTCGGGCTGCGGCTGCCGGAATACTGGGCCGGCGTGGTCGCGCTCGCCATCAACAGCGGCGCCTATATCAGCGAGATTGTGCGCGGCGCGGTCGGCAGCATCGAGAAGGGTCAGGCCGAGGCGGCGCTCTCCATCGGCATGACGCGTGGCGGCGTGCTGTGGTGGGTGCTGTTGCCGCAGGCCTGGCGTCCCATGGTGCCGGCCCTGACCAACGACCTCATCACCCTCACCAAGAACAGCAGCCTGCTCTCGGCCATCTCGGTCTATGAGCTGACGCGTGCCGGGCAGGCCATCATCGCCACCCATTTCGCCCCGTTCGAGCTCTACCTGCTGCTGGCGCTGTACTACTACGTGCTGATCTCGCTGCTCTCCTGGGCGTCTCGCCGGCTGGAGCGGAGCCTGCCGCAATGGTGATGCCCTCCGATGGTCGCAGGGCTCAGCCTGTAGAGCTGAATCGCCCGACCACGATTCTCTCCACCCGAGACCTGCGCAAAAGCTACGGCGACAAGCTGGTGCTGGACGGCATCGACCTTGACGTGCAGCAGGGCGAGGCGGTCACCATCATCGGCGCCAGCGGCAGCGGCAAAACCACGCTGCTGCGCTGCCTCAACTGGCTGGAACGCCCTGATGCCGGCGAAATCCGCATCAGCGGCGCCATCATGGGCCGCAATGGCAGCGTGGTGGCGCGCGAGCGTGAGTTGGCGCGGCAGCGCTGCCTGTTCGGCTTCGTGTTCCAGCGCTTCAACCTGTTCCCGCACCTCACTGCCGTGCAGAACGTCGCCCTCGGCCCCCGCCGCGTATTGGGCCAGCCGCGTGAGCAAGCCGAAGCCCGTGCCGAGCGCGAACTCCGCCGCGTGCAACTGGGCGAGCATCTGCACAAGCGCCCCAGCCAGCTTTCCGGTGGCCAGCAGCAGCGCGTGGCCATTGCCCGCGCCCTGGCCATGGACCCCAAGGTGATGCTGTTCGACGAACCCACCAGCGCGCTGGACCCCGAGCTGGTGCAGGAAGTGCTGGACAGCATGCGCGCCCTGGCGGCTGAGGGCATGACCATGCTGGTGGTGACGCATGAAATGCGCTTCGCCCGGCATGTGGCGGACCGCGTGGTATTCATGGCCGACGGCAAGATCGCCGAGCAGGGCCCGCCGGAAACCTTTTTCGGCAACCCGCAGGATGCCCGGCTGAAGCGCTTCCTGCGGCATTTGGAGCCAACCGCATGACCTATGATTTGTTGGTAACCGGCTGCACCCTGCTGCCCGATGCCTTCGCCGCGCCCATTGCCGATGCCGCCATTGGCATTGTCGGCGGCCGCTTCGCCTTTGTTGGTCCGCGCAGCGCATTGCCGCCCGGCGCCACCGCGAAGGAAACCCTGCATGCCCCCGGCCATGTCTGCCTGCCTGGGCTGGTCAACGTGCACACCCACACCATCCTCTGCATGGTGCGCGGCGTGGCCGAGGATATGGGCTTCGCTCCCGCCTATACCCCCGGCGTGCCGCAAGGCCAGATGGTGACCGAGGAAGAAGCTGTTGCCCTGGCTCGCCTCGGCGCGCTGGAAGCCCTGCTGTTCGGCAGCACGCTGATCAACGATACCTACGTCCACACCGCACTCACCCTGCCGGCCATGGCCGATCTCGGCCTGCGCGTCTTCTCCTGCAACCGCATCCATGATGTCAGCTTCTCGGGCATCGCCCATGGCCGCTGGGAAGTTGACGCCGCCGGGGGTGAAGCGCGGCTGGCGGAAGCCGAGGCGCTGGTGGCCAAATTCCACGGTGGCGCCGCAGCCCGCACCGGCGTGCAGCTTGCTGCCCATGCGCCCGATACCTGCACCCCGGGTTTCCTGCGCCGCATCGGCGAAACCTCACGCCGGCTTGGCGTGCCGGTGCAAACCCACCTGGCGCAATCCAAGGTGGAGGTCGCGCATATCCGCGAGCGTGACGGCATGACGCCGGCTGAATTGCTGGAAGATGTCGGCCTGCTCGACAACCGCCTGGTGGCGGCGCACTGCATTCACCTCACCGAAAGCGACATCGCCCGGGTTGGCCGTGCCGGCGTGCAGGTGGCGCATATTCCCAAGGGCAATGCTACCGGCGGCACCTTCGCCCCCACACGCGCGCTGGTGGATGCTGGCGCCAAGCTGTGCCTCGCCACCGACAACATGCACGCCGACATGGTGGAAGCGATGCGCTGGGGCCTCAACATGGGTCGCATCCAGCGCGGCAGGGTGGAGGATGACTGGCAGCCCGAACACCTGCTGGCCGCCGCCACGCTGAACGGCGCCGCCGCCATGGGCCTGGGCGGCGAGTTGGGCGCGGTGCGCGAAGGCTGGCGCGCCGACCTCGTGCTGGTGAACATGGCCCGCCCGCATCTGGTGCCGCACCCCGATCCCTTGGGCACGCTGGTGCACAACGCCCATGGCCGGGACGTGGCGCATGTGGTGGTGGAAGGCGAAGTGGTGGTGCGCAACGGCCGACCCACCAAATGCGACATGGACCAGGTTTGCGCCGAGGGCGCCCGCGCCGCCGCTGCCCTCTGGGCCCGCGCCCGCGCCAGCCTATAGCGCGATACGTCGGTCGCGAATCACCCGCCGCCAGAAGGTATCCTGCTGGCTCAGGAAGGCGGCGAATTGCTCCGGCGTATCCGCCAGCGCCTCCAGCCCGTCATCGCGGATCAACCCCTGCACCACGGGGGTTGCGGCTATGGCGCGCAGGTCATTGGCAATACGCGTGCGCAACTCCGCCGGCACGGCGGCAGGCGCGAAGAACCCATAAAAGGTCCGCGCCACCACGGCGGGCAGGCCTTCCTCGGCAAAGGTCGGAATCTCCGGCACCGTGGCATTGCGCTGCGGCTGGGTAATGGCCAGCCCGCGCACCTTGCCTTCCCGCGCAAACCGCATGGAAGCCGGCGTGTCGAACAGCGCGTTGATATGCCCGGCGATGAGATCCGTCATGGCCGGCGCGGTGCCCCGATACGGCGTATGCACCATCTCAATCCCGGCCTGCCCGGCAAACAGCTCGGCCGAGATATGCGGCGAGGAGCCCATGCCGGAGGAGCCGAATTTCAACTGCCCCGGATGCGCCTTGGCCCAGGCCACCAGCTCCCGCACATTCGTGGCCGGCAGCCCTGGGTGGATGTAGAGAATGCCGCCCCCCAGCGCGATCCGGCACAGTGGCGCCAGCGATTCCGGTTCATAGGGCAGGTTGCGCAGCATGATGGGATTGGTGACGATGCCAAAGCTCGCCAGCAACAGCGTATAGCCATCGGGCGCCGCATGCGCCGCCGCGGCGGTGCCAATGGCGGTGGCGCCGCCGGGCTTGTTGCTCACCACCACATTCTGCCCCCAGCGTTCCGCCAGGCGGGGCGCGAATTCGCGGCCGTAGCGGTCGGTCGGCCCGCCCGCCGCATAGGGCACCAATATCTCAACGCTGCGTGTCGGCCAGCCCTGCTGGGCCAGCGCGGGGGTGGCCAGCAGCGTGGCCAGCAGGGTGCGGCGCTGCATGGCTCAGCGCCCCTTGTACACAGGCTTGCGCTTCTCCAGCGTCGCGCGGCGCGCCTCGGCGGCATCCTCGGTCTTGCTGAGCTCATAGGTGAAGTTCTGCTCAAACCGGTACGCGTCCTTGGCCGGCATCAGCTCCACCATATTGCAGCTGGTCTTGGCGTACTTGATGCCCAGCGGCGCCTTGCTGGCGATCTCCGCCGCCAGCGCATAGGCCTCGTCGAACAGCTTTTCCTGCGGCACGCAGGCTTCCAGAATACCCAGCCGATACAGCTCGCTCGCCGGCAGGCGCTGGCCGGTGAACATCATCCGCCGCACCTTGGATTTGCCGAACAGCTGCGACAGCATCGCCGCGCCACCCGCCAGACCCACATTGATCTCGGGCATGCCGAAGGTGGCGTTCTCGCTGGCCAGCATGATGTCGCAGGCCGCCGCCAGGCCAAAGCCCGCGCCCAGTGCCGCGCCATTCACGGCGCATATCACCGGCTTGCTGCATTCCTTGATGCTGTTGCCGGTCTCCCGCGTCAGCCGGTTGTGCCACCAGTATTCGCCATGCTTGTTCGGGTCCGGCCGCTGCTTCAGGTCTGCCCCGGCGCAGAACACGCTGCCCTGCGCGGTCAACAGCACAACGCGGATATCCTCGCGGTCATTCGCCTGATCCATGATCTCGATCAGCCGGTCGCGCATCGCCCAGTTCACCGCATTCACCGGCGGGCGGTTCAGCGTGGCAACGGCAATATGGTCCTTGACCACTAGCGTCACGGTTTCTTCGCTCATGGCGTCTCTCCCTATTCCAGCCTGATATTGGCGGCGGCGATCACGCGCCGCCATTTTTGTGCTTCCGCGGCCAGCACGGCGCCGAGTTCCTCGGGCGTGCTGCCAATGCTCTCCACGCCCAGCGCATTGTTGCGCGCCACAATGCCGGGCTCGCGCATGCACAGCGCAATCTCCCGCGCCAGCCTGGCGATAACACCAGCGGGCGTGCCGGCGCGGGCGGCGATGTAGTTGAACACCGTCACCTCATAGCCCGGCAACGTCTCCGCCACGGTGGGCAGGCCAGGCAGCAGCGGCGTGCGCTCGGCGGCGGTAACCGCCAGGCCGCGCACCGTGCCCGGCTGCAACAGCGGAATCAGCACCGAAAGACTGTCGATCGCCAGTGGCACCTGGCCACCCGCCAGGTCCTGCAAGGCTGGGCCGCTACCCCGATAGGGCAGGTGGGTAATCTCCACCCCCGCCATTTGCTTGAACATCTCCAGCGCCAGGTGCGGCCCCGAGCCAACGCCGGAACTGGTGCAGGCCAGCATTCCCGGCCGTGCCCGCGCCTGGGCAATCAGTTCCGCAATGCTGCCGAAGCGCTGCGCCGAATGCGCGGCAAAGCCGTAGAACGACCGGGTAATGAGGCTGACCGGCGCGAAGTCGCGCTCGGCGTTGTAGGGCAGGTCGCGCATCAATATCGGGTTGGTGGTCAGCTGCCCGGGCGTGCCGTACAGCAGCGTATGGCCATCGGCCGGGGCTTGCGCCACTTGCTGCGCCGCCAGCGTGCCCCCGGCACCGCCCTTGTTCTCCACCACAATGGTCTGGCCCAGCCGCCGGCCCAGCGCCTC
>CANFIE010000086.1 GCA_947446625.1 Acetobacteraceae bacterium
ACCCTTGGGAAAACAAGCCCTGGATGGTGCTGCAACACGGCTATTCCCGCTCCGGCGTATTCTTCCGCCAATGGGTGCCCTACCTGTCGCGCCACTACCGCATCATCCGGCCTGATATCCGCGGCCTCGGCCAATCCCCGCTCGACTTCAACCCGCACACCGAAATCTCGGCCGAAGCGCTGGTGGAGGATGTGAACGCCATCTTCGACATGCTGGGCGAGCCGGTGCACTACGTCGGCGAATCCCTCGGCGGCATCCTGGGCGTGGTTTTGGCCGCCACCGTGCCGCAGAAAATGCGCAGCCTCACCATGCTGGCCTCGCCGCTCACCATTCCCCAGGCCACGCAAACCGCCTTCGCCTGCGGCTTCGAGAATTGGCAGGTGGCGCTCAAAACCCTGGGCAGCCAGGGCTGGAGCGAAAAGGTCAACACCGCCACCCGCTTCCCGGCCGATGCCAACCCGGCCCTGGTGCGCTGGTACGCCGAGGAATGCGGCAAATCCAACGTGGAAACGCTGATCGCCCTGTCGCGCGTCGCCTGCGGCGTCAACATCGAGCCCTATCTGGAAAAGGTCGCCATCCCCACCCTCGGCCTCTACCCCACCGCCGGCACCGTCACCCGGTTTGAGGAACAGAAGATCCGCGACGGCATCAAGGGCATCCGCGTGGTCAACCTGCCCACCCCGGCGCACGCCATCCAGGTGCTGATGCCGGCGGAATGCGCCACCACCCTGCTGCACTTCGCCGGCCTCATCGACGGCGTGGCCAACCATGGCTGACCTCTCTCGCCGCGCCGCCCTCAGCGCCGCCCTGCTGGCCACAGCCGGCGGCGCGGCGGGGCAGGAAGCCTTCCCCAGCCGGCCGATGACCATCATCGTGCCCTTCCCGCCTGGCGGCGCCACGGATTTCATCGCCCGCCCGCTGGGCGCCGCGCTGCAACGCCACTGGGGGCAGTCGGTGGTGATGCAGAACCGCGCCGGGGCTGGCGGCGCCATTGGCATGCAGGCCGGCGCCACCGCCCGGCCCGATGGCTATACCGGCCTCATCGCCCATGTCGCCTTCTCCTCCATCCCGGCCTCCGATGCCCTGTTCGGCCGCCCGCCAGGGTTTGACGCCGCCGCCCTGGCCCCGGTGGCCCTGCTGACGGCAGACCCGCTGATGCTGGTGGTGAAGGCCGACGCCCCCTGGCGCACCTGGCAGGACTTCCTGGCCGATGCCCGCCGCCGCCCGGGCGAGATCGCCTATGGCTCCTCCGGCCCCTACAGCGCGCTGCATTTGCCCATTGAAATGCTGGCCCATGCCGGCGGCGTGCGGCTGAACCACGTGCCCTATGCCGGCGGCGGCCCCGCGGTTACCGCCGTGCTGGCCGGCACCATCGCCGCCACGGCGGGGGTGCCCTCGGTCATGGCGCCCTTCATCCGTGGCGGCCAGCTGCGCGCCCTGGTCAATACCGGCGCCCGCCGCGTGGCCCTGCTGCCCGATGTGCCCACCGCCCTCGAACTCGGCTTCCCCGAGGCGGAATTCTACCTATGGGTTGGCCTGTTCACCCAGGCAGCGGCAGACCCCGCCATTCAGCGCCAACTCCGCGAAGGCGTGGCCGCCGCCCTGGCCGAGCCGGAAACCCAGCGCCAACTCGCCGCCACCGGCACGGTGCTGGACCTCCGCCTGGGCGAGGCCTTCCAAACCTTCCTGGCAGCCGACCGCCGCCGCGTCACGGCAGCGGTCCAGCGCATCGGCCGGGTGGAGTAACCCTCAATCCGCCGCAGCCAGCGCCGCCGGGTCAATCTCCCAGCCCAGCCCCGGCGCATCCGGCAGGCGGATGAAGCCATCCACCGGCACCATCTGCGGATAGGGCGGGCAGGCCAGGTCGGCGAAGTACACTTCCAGCGGTTCCTCCCGCTCGGCAGCCGCCAAAAAGTGCAGCGTGGCCAGCAACCCCGGGCCGAAATACGGGCTGTGCGGCACGCAGCGCAGCCCGTGCTTGGTCGCCAGCGCCCCCACCGCCTGCAACGCCGAAACGCCGCCCACCTTGGTCACACTCGGCTGCATCACATCCACCGAACCCGCCGCCGCCATGGCCTCGAACTCCGCCAGGCTGCCCAGGTTCTCACCGGCGGCAATGCCCACGCCGGCATGCTGGCGCACGGCGGCAATCGGCCCCGGCGCTTCGGGCGGCCAGATCGGCTCCTCCACCCACCACACATTCTTGCCATGCACCGCGTGGCAGAACCGCACCGCATCGGCCACCGTGTCATGGAAGCAGTTGATGTCCAGCATCAGCGGCACCTCAGGCGGCGCATTGTCCCGCGCCGCCTGAATGCACTCCAACTTCGTCTCGTGCAGCTTGATGTGCCGATACCCGCGCCGCACCGCATCGGCGGTATTGCGCGCCACCAGCTCCGGCTCGCCATAGCGCAGCAGGCTGGCATAGGCCGGCACGCGGTCGCGCTTCGCCCCGCCCAGCAGCGCGTATAGCGGCTTGCCCGCGGCCTTGGCGGCAATGTCCCACAGCGCAATGTCCAGCCCGCCCAGCGCGAAGGTCACGGCACCATTGCGGCCAAAGTTATGGAAGCGCCGCGCCAGCGCCTTCATGGTCCCGGCGATATCCGCCGCATCCATCCCCAGCGCCACCGGCGCCACCAGCTTGTCCATCGCATGGCGCGTGGTCTCGCTCAGCGTGAAGCCGAACCCCTCGCCCCAGCCCACAATCCCGGTATCCGTCTCCACCCGAATGGCCAGCGTATCCATGCCGCGCAGATGCAGGTTGCCGCCCACGCCTCCCTCGGCGCCGTAGGTGAAGCTGGAACGCAGCATATGCGTGCTGATAGCGGCGATCTTCATATGGTTCCCTCCATGGGCGTTCGCGACGATACTCCGCCCAATCGCTTCACGGAGGAAGCCCATGCTCGCCCGCCTCAGCCTTGCCATGGTCGCGCTGCTCGCCGCCTGGCCCGCCCCCGCGCAGGAGGTTTTCCCCAACCGCCCGGTGCGCCTCATCGTGCCCTTCGCCACCGGCGGCCCCAGCGACATTCTCGCCCGCCTGATCTCGCCGAAGATGAGCGAAGTGCTGGGCCAGACCGTGGTAGTGGAAGCCCGCCCCGGCGCCGGCGGCGTCACCGGCGTGGACGTGATGGTGAAGGCCCCGGCCGATGGCTACACCATCGCGCTCGGCTCCGCTGGCGGCCTGGTCATCTCCCCGGGCCTTGACCGCAACATGCCCTACGACACGCTGCGCGACCTCACGCCGCTGAGCCTGGCCGCCCTGGTGCCGGAACCCGTGGTGGTGGGCGCGGCCCTGCCCTACCGCAGCATGCAGGAGCTGCTGGCCGCCGCCCGCGCCCGTCCGGGCCAGCTCAACTATGCCTCCACCGGCCCCGGCAGCATGCCGCATCTGGCCGGCGAATGGATCAAGGCCGTGGCCGGGGTGGATATGACCCATGTGCCCTATCGCGGCGGCGCCCCTCTGGCCACCGCGCTGCTGGCCGGCGAAGTGCAGATCGGCCTGGCCGACCTGCCCATTCTGCTGCCGCATCTGCGCGCCGGCAGCATCCGCGCCCTGGCCATTGGCCACGCCACCCGCGTGCCCTGGCTGCCTGACGTGCCCACCATGGCCGAAGTGGGCCTGGCCGAGGTGAACACCGACAATTGGCACGGCCTGGTGGCCCGCGCCGGCACGCCCGAGCCCATCCTGGCCCGCCTTGCCGCCGCCGCCGTCACCGCCATCAAGGACCCGGCCGTGGCCCGCCTGATGTACGATCAGGGCGCCCTGCCCGGCGGCAATACCCGGGAGGAATTCGGCGCCTTCATCCGCGCCGAGTTGCAACGCTGGGGTGGCGTCATCCGCCGCGCCAACATCAAGGTCGACTAATCGGCGCGGATATTCGCCACCCGCACCACCTCGCCCCATTTGGCAATCTCGGCGGCAATGAAGCCGCGCGCCTGGTCCGGCGTATTGCCAATGGCCCGCGTGCCCATGGCGGCGAAGCGGCGGCGCAGTTCGGCATCACCCAGCGCCGCCACCACGGCGGCATGCAGCGCCGCCACCCGGGCCGGCGGCGTCGCGGCCGGCGCCAGAAGCGGATACCAGGTCTCGGTCTCCACCCCCGGCACCCCGGCCTCGGCCATGGTCGGCACCTCCGGCAGCACAGCACTGCGCACCGGGCTGGCCACCGCCAGTGCCCGCAGCGTGCCCTCCCGCACATGCGGCAGCAGCACCGCCAGGTCATGGAAGCTCAGCTCCAGCTCCCCGGCCAGCAGCGCGGTAATGGCCGGCGCCGCACCCCTGTAAGCCACATGCGTCAGCTGAATCCCCGCCCGCAGCGCCAGCAATTCCGGCGCCAGATGCGGCGTGCCGCCCGGCCCGGTACTGCCAAAGGTCAGCCCAGGCCGGCGCTTCGCCAGCGCCACCAACTCGGCCAGGCTCCGCACCGGAGAAGCCGCCCGCACCACCAGCAACGAGGGCGTCGCCCCCACAATCGTCACCGGCGCAAAGTCGCGCAGCGTGTCATAGGGCAGCCCGGGTATCAGAGACATCGCCACCGAGGCCGGCCCGGTACTGGCAAAAGCGAGGGTCAGCCCATCCGGCGCCGCCTTGGCCACGGCGTCCACGCCAATGGTGCCGCCCGCCCCGCCCCGGTTCTCCACCAGTATCGGCTGGCCCAGCGGCCCGGCCATGGCGGCGGCCAGCAGCCGCGCCGCAGTATCCACCGGCCCACCCGGCGGAAACGGCACCACGAACCGCACCGTACGATCCTGCGCCAGCGCCGGCCCGGCCGCCGCCAGCGCCGCCAATACCGCCCGGCGCCTCATGCCACGCGGTCCGGCCCCAGCGGGCGCAACCGCACGCCAGGGCGCAGCTTGGTGTAGGGGTACAGCGCCGGGTCCGCGCCGTAATAGCCCGGCGCCAGCACCACAATCACCGCCTCGGCAATCGGCTGAAAGTCACCCCGGAAATGGCAGGTGGACTTCAGCGCCAGAATCTTCTCCGCCGTCGGCTCAATGCCCACATGCCGGAACGGGGCCATGTCCAGCGCCTGCATCCGCTTGGTGGTCACCACCACCCGCACCCCGCCGGTCTCCAGCACCGCCATCGGCCCCAGATTCACCGGCCTGTTGCCCGAAACACTGCCCGTGGTGCTGAACTTGCCCTCGCCCAGCGCCACCACCCGAAACGCCGCCTGCATCGGCGTCACCGGCTCCGGCCCGGTGCGCCCGCCCAGCGCCAAATCCAGCACGGCGCCCACCCCAGCGGCCTGCGCGGCGGCGGCGGCCTCGGCGTCACACAAAAACCCCAGCACGGCGCCCTCGGCCCCGCCGGCCACCAGCGCCTTCAGCAAATCCGTGGTGTCGGCATTGCCGCCGCAGCCCGGGTTGTCCTGCGTATCGGCAATCACCACCGGCTTGCTGGCGCCCTTCGCAATGGCCATCGCCTGCGCCACGCCTTCCGTCGGGCTCACCATCGCCACGGCGAAATTGGCCTCCTGCAACACAATCTCGCGCAGCAGCGCATCGGCGGCGCGGTCGGCATCCGCCTGAGTCCAGGCATGCGCAATCACGCTCGGCCCGCACCAGTACAAATCACTCGGCGGAAACCCGGCCAGGTAGCTCAGGTTCAGCAGCCCGTCCTGGCAAACCTTGCTGCGCGCCACAATGCCGGCGCTCGGCTCCACCAGCGTGCACTGGTCGTTCAGCGGAATCAGGAACGGCGTTTTCCGCAGTGCCCGCCCGGCCGGCCGCCCCTTCTCCAGCACCGCCTCCATCGCCAGGCTGGCCCGCTCCCCCGTCTCTGGCCGGTCCACATGCGGGTAGGTCAAATAGGCGATGATCGCATCGGTATGCGCCACCATCGCCGGCGTCACGTTGGAATGGTAGTCCAGGCTCACCACCACCGGCACGCTCTCGCCCACCACGGCGCGCACCCGGCGGAGCAGCTCGCCCTCGCCATCCTCAAACGGCGCGCTCACCATGGCGCCATGCAGGTCCAGATACACCGCATCCAATGGCATCGCCTCGCTCAGCCGCCCCACCAGCTCGCCGGCAATCCGCTCATAGGCATCAGCCGTCACCAGCCCGCCGGCACCACCGCTGGTCCATAGCAGCGGCACCAGCTCGTGCTTCGCTTCCATCACCCGCATGAAGCCACCCAGCGCAAAGCTGGAACCGCGCAACCACTCGAACACATCCGCCCCGCGCACCAGCGGCGGCCTGTCCCTGTGCGTGTTGAAATAGGCGTAGTCGGTATCCGGCTTCACAAAGCAATTCGTCTCATGATGAAAGCCACCAACCGCGATCCGGGCCATGCTGGCCTCCCCTTGCCTCTGCGCCGGGCAGCATGCCAGCGTGGCCGGAAAGCACAAGGAACCGCCCATGCTGCACAACCCGCCCATGCTCACCCTGCATCGCGGCCACAAGCGCCCGCCCCGCGCCATCATCGAGGCCTTCCGCAACGCCCAAACCGGCCATGTGTGTGATGCGATGGATGGCCGCGGCGCGGTGGACTGGCGCATCAAGCCGCTCGACCCAACCAACGCCAGCTTCTGCGGCCCCGCCCTCACCGCCCACGCCTACCCGGCTGACACGGTCGGCATGTTCGGCGCCCTGCACGAAGCCGAGCCCGGCGACGTCATCCTGGTTGCCTGCGACGGCTACACCGGCACCGCGGTCCTCGGCGACCTCGCCGCCGGCATGATGAAGAACAAGGGCGTCGTCGGCTTCGTCACGGATGGCCTGGCCCGCGACAAGGCCGGCATCATCGCTTCCGGCCTGCCGGTCTTCGCCATGGGTGTCTCGCCCAACAGCCCGGCGCGCAACGGCCCCGGCGTGGTCGGCCTGCCCATCGTGCTCGGCGGCGTCCACATCCGCCCCGGAGACATTGTGGTGGGGGACGCCGACAGCGTGGTGGTGGTGCCGGTGGAACGCGCCGAGGAAGTCCTCGCCGCCCTGGCCGAAGTCCGCGCCGCCGAGTTGATCGCGGAGCAAAGCGTGCGCGACGGCGCCACCATGACCAAGGGCATGCTGCCCATCATCGCCGCCGCGAAAATCGTGCTGGGCTAGAGCAGCCCCATCATGCCCGGGCGCGTCCCGGGCATCCAGCCTCAGCGCTTCTGGCTGCGCGGGTCCAAGGCATCGCGCAGCCCGTCGCCCACCAGGTTGAACGCCAGCACCACCAGGAAAATCGCCAGCCCCGGATAAATCGCCATCCAGGGCGCCTGGGTCAAAAACCGCTGCGCGCTGTTCAGCATGCTGCCCCAACTCGGCGAAGGCGGCTGCTGCCCCAGCCCCAGAAAGCTCAGCGACGCCTCGGCAATAATCGCCTCGGCAATCGACAGCGTTGCCTGCACCATCAGCGGCGGAATGATGTTGGGCAGCACATGCAGCAGCGCCAGCCGCCAGGGCGGGTTGCCCATGGCCCGCGCCGCCTCGGCCCAGTCGGTGTTCTTCGCCTCCAGCGCCATGCCCCGCGCCAGCCGGGCGAAAACCGGGCTGGCGGTAATGGCAATGGCCAGCATGGCATTCTCCAGCGCCGGCCCCAGAAACGCTGCCAGCGCGATCGCCAGAATCAAGAACGGCACCGCCAGCATGGCATCCGCCACCCGGCTGATGATCGTCTCCACCCAGCCGCCCGCCAGCCCCGCCAGCAGCCCCAGTGGCACGCCAATCAGCCCGGCCAGGCTCACCGCCACCACGCCCGCCATCAGGCTGGCCCGGGCGCCATAAATCACCCGCGCCAGCACGTCGCGGCCATTCTCATCGGTGCCGAACCAATGCGCCGCGCTCGGCGCCTTGCGCACCAGGCTCCAGCTGGTCTGCAACGGGTCATACGGCGCCACCCAGGGCGCCAGCACGGCGGCAAGCGCAAACGCCACCACCACCGCCAGGCCAAACACCGCCAGCCAGTGCCGAAAGAACTGCCGGAAGGCGCGCCGGGCCGGAGACTCCCCGCTCATGCGTGCCGCAGCCTCGGGTTCACCAGCAGGTACAGAATATCCGCCACCAGCGCCAACAGCACGGTCACCACCGCCACCACCATCACCACGCCCTGCACCACCGGGTAGTCGCGGTTGAACACCGCATCCACAATCAGCTTGCCGAAGCCCGGAATGGTGAAGATCTGCTCGGTCAGCACCGCGCCCGCCAGCAAGCGCCCCAGTTCAATCGCGCCCAGCGTCACCACCGGCACCAGCGCATTGCGCAGCGCGTGCTTCAGCACCACCACGCGTTCGCCCAGGCCCTTGGCCCGCGCCGTGCGCACGTAATCCTGGCTCAGCGCATTCAGCATCGCCGCCCTGGTATGCCGCATCAGCACGGCCGAAATCGCATTGCCCAGCACAAAGGCCGGCATGATCGTCGTCGCCAGGCTCTGCCACACATCCTCGCTCAGCGGCACATAGCCCGAAGGCGGCAACCACCCCAGATGCACGCTCACCAGCAGAATCAGCATGATGCCTAGCCAGAAATTCGGCGTGGAAATCCCCGCCAGTGCCACGGCATTCACCAGCACATCCGGCCAGCGCCCCTTGTACACCGCCGAAAGCACGCCCAGCGGAATCCCGATGCAGCAGGCAATCACGAAGGCCATGCCACCCAGTTGCAACGTCACCGGCAGCTTCTGCAAAATCAGCGTGGCCACCGGCTCGCGTATCCGCCACGAAAACCCAAGGTCGCCGTGCAGCACCCGCCACAGCCAGCGGCCATATTGTTCCCAGATCGGCCGGTCCAAAAACAGCTCGGCGCGGATCTGCGCCAACACCGCCGGGTCGCCACGTTCCTCGCCGGCCAGAATCAGCGCCGGGTCGCCCGGCATCAGCTGCTGCAACGCAAAGATCAGCACCGAAAGGATCAGCAGCGTGGGGATAATCTGCCCCAGCCGGCGCAGCAGCCAAAAGCCCATTACTGCAACCTCAGCCCCTGCACCCGAATCAACCCATCCGGCACCGCCACAAAACCCTGCACCCGCGCACTCATCGCCGGCGTGTTCTTGCGGTGCCACAGGTAAATCCGGGAAACATCCTGCACGATGGCAAGCTGCCACATCCGCTCCAGCAGCGCCCGCCGCGCCGCCGGGTCATTCACCGTGCGCTGTTCGTTGAGCAGCGCATCCACCGCTGGGTTGCTGTAGCGCCCGTCATTCTGCGGCGCCCCGGTATGCATGAAGCTCCAGGTATTGCCATCCGGGTCAGCCCGCCCGCTCCAACCCAACAGATAGGTCTCAAAGTCGCCGCGCTGCGCCGCCTGCAAGCTGCTGGCGAATTCCATGGCGTTGATCTTCAGCGCAAACCCCGCCTCAGCCACCATCGCCTGAATCACTTCCGCCACCTGGCGCAAATCCGGGTTGTTCGGCACCGTCATCTCAACCGTCAGCGGCGCGGTCACACCCGCCTCGCGCAGCAGCGCCTTGGCACGCTCCACATTGCGCGGCAGCGGCCGAATCCCCGCCACATGAAACGGGCTGGCCGGCGGCACCGCCTGGCGCGTCGGCGTGTACATGCCCTCATACACCACTTGGTTCAGCGCATCGCGGTCTATCGCCAGCTCAAACGCCTGGCGCACCCGCGCATCGCGCCCAAACGGCGTATTCGCCCGCGCCCCATTGCCGATGTTCAGCGTAATGCTCTGGTAGCCCAACTCATCGCTCAGCACCGCCCGCAGCCGCGGGTTCCGCCGCACGGCGGCAATGTCGGAAGGGCTGATGGTCTCGCTGATCTCAATCGCGCCAGACTGCAAATTCGCCAGCCGCACCGTGCTGTCCGGTATCGGCAAATAGGTAATGCGCTGCAGATGAATCCGCGCCGCATCCCAGTAGTCGGCGAAGCGCTCCACCACAATCCGGTCCTGCGCCACCCGCTCCACAAAGCGGAACGGCCCCGCACATACCGGCCGATTACCAAACCCCGCCCCCAGCGCTTCCGCTGCCTTCGGGCTCACAATCATCCCGGCGCGGTCGGTCAGCTGAGACAGGAACGGCGCAAACGGCTCCTTCAACCGCACCCGAACGGTGGCGGCATCCACCACCTCCACGCTCTCCATGCTGTTGATCTCGCCACGCCGGAAGCTGCCCTGCATGGTCAAATGCCGCATCAGCGAATAGCGCACCGCCTCGGCATCCATCACCTCGCCGTCGTGAAACTTCACGCCCGTGCGCAGCGTAATCCGCAGCGTCTTCGCATCCTCCCACACAAAGCCGGTGGCAAGCTGCGGCACAATCTCCAGCTTCTCGTTCACGTCAAACAGCTTGTCACACAGCGCCGCGAACACGATCCGCCCGACATAGGTCCGCGCCAGGCTCGGGTCCAAGGCGTCGGGGTCCTCGCGCAGGCCAATGCGCAGATTCTGCGCCTGCGCCACGCCGGCCAGCATCAGCAGGGCCACCAGGTATTTCAGCATCACGCGGCTCCGGTCTTTTCGGCAATGAAGTAGCTTTGCAGGCGCCGCAGCCTTTCGCCACCGGCATCGGCTTCCAGCACCGGCTGGCTGGGCGGCATGTGCTCATGGAAATGGCAGGCCGCCGCATGCCCTGCCCCGCGCAGCGCCGGGTCCTGCTCGCGGCAATGCTGCACGGCAAAGGCACAGCGGGTATGAAACCGGCAGCCACTCGGCGGCGCCATCGGGCTGGGCACATCCCCGGCCAGCGGCGGCGCCTTGGCGCCCTGCCCCGGCACGGCCGCCAGCAGCGCCCGCGTGTACGGGTGCTTCGGCCGGGCAAACACCTCGGCCGCCGGCCCCAATTCCACAATCCGGCCCAGATACATCACCGCCACGCGGTCCGCGATATGCCGCACCACCGCCAGGTCATGGCTGATCAGCACGAAGGTCAGCCCCAATTCGCGGATCAAATCCTGCAGCAGGTTCACCACCTGCGCCTGCACCGAAACATCCAGCGCGCTCACCGGCTCATCGCCAATCACCAGCTTCGGCCCGCTCGCCAAGGCGCGCGCAATGGCAATGCGCTGCCGCTGCCCACCGCTGAACTCATGCGGCCAGCGCCGCGCATGGTCGGCCCGCAGCCCCACCCGTTCCAGCCACTCCGCCACCCGCCCGGCCTCGGCGGCACGCGGCACCACGCCATGCAGCCGCAGCGGCTCGGCAATCGCCGCCTGCACCGTCATCCGCGGGTCCAGGCTGGCAAAGGGGTCCTGGAAAATCAGCTGCATGTCCCGCCGCCGCGCCCGCAGCGCCGCCGCCGAAAGCCCGGCCAAATCCTCCCCGGCAAAGCGCACCGTGCCGGCATCCGGCTCAATCAAGCGCAGCGCCAGCCGCCCGAGCGTGGACTTGCCGCAGCCGCTCTCACCCACAATGGCCAGCACCTCGCCCTGCTCCACGGCCAGCGAAACGCCATCCACCGCCCGCACCGCGCCCCGCGCCCGGCCCAGCGCATCCCGCACCGGAAACC
>CANFIE010000087.1 GCA_947446625.1 Acetobacteraceae bacterium
CGCAGCAGCGTCATCACCTCGGTCAACGGGCCGCCCAGCTGGCCCACCAGGTCCAGGTAGCCGGGGCTCTCATTCAGCCCATGGAAGCGCAGCGTCGCCTCGCGCGCCGTCAAGGCGCCGGGGCGGCCATCCGGCCCCGTCTGCCGGCCACCCTGGGCGCGCACGATGATCTCGGTGGGGCGGAATTCCACCGTGCCCGAGGCCCCCACCAGCGGCGGCACCGGGCGCAGCCAATGCACCGTGGCGTCGCTCACCTCCAGCCCGCCGCTCAGCGCGGTCAGCACCACATCGTCCAAACTGGCGGGCAGCGTGGCTTCCAGGGTCCAGCGGCCATTGCGGGCCAGCCCGGCGGTCACGTTCTGCGTCAGCCAACGATGCGGCGCGGTGGCGATGGTGCTTGGCCAGATGCGCGGCAGGTCGGCGAACTCGGCCTGGTCCAGCCCGGCCTGGGCCAGCAGCCGCCAGGGCGCGGCGGCATCACCGGGCGGGCGGGTGGCCTCGGCCGTCAGGCTCAGCGTGGTGGGCCGACCCAAGGGGGCGTTGGCCGGGCCGTTCAGCGGCGGCAGGCCGGGCAGGCGCAGCGCCAGACGCTCCAGCACCACCCGCTCGGGCGAGGCCTGGGCCAGCAATTCCAGGCTCTCCACCCGGCGGCGGCCACCTTCGGCAAAATCCAGCTCGGCCTGTTCCAGCGCCAGCCGGGCTTCGGCGCGCTGCCAGGCAAATGAGCCATCGGTGGGGTTCAGCGCCAGGGTCAGGCTCAGCGCGGCCTCGCGCAGCCGGCCGGCGGGCAGCCGGGCCAGGGCCTGGGCGCGCAATTCGGGCGCCGCCCATTCCGGCCAGGCGCGGCCCAGTTCCGGCACCGCCACCCCGGCCATGCTGGCATGCAGCCGGGCCTGCCACAGCCCCTCGGCCAAGGCAGCGTCGCCGGCCAGCACCAGTTCCGGCCCCAACCGGCCGCCCTGGCCGGGCAGGCGCAGCCGCGCCTCGCGCAGCGTCAGCGTGGCGGCATTGCCGCTGCCATTGGCTTCCAGCGCCGCGAAGCTCAGCCTTTGGCCCGGCGCCACCTCCACCGAACCCGCGCCGACGCTGACCCGCGCCCGCAGCGCCAGCCCACTGCCATCGGCATTCACATCGGCAAACAGCCCCAGCGCCACCGGGGCATCCAGCCGGCCCAGCTCGGCCACATCGGGCAGCACGGCGGCCAGTTCCGCCGGGCGCAGGCTGGGCAGGGTCAGCCCCAGGGTCAGCCGCGGCGGGCTGCCCACCACCTGGCCGGAAAGCCGCACCGGCACCACCAGCCCGGCCAGCGTAAGCATCGCCGAACCCTCGGCGGAAAGCCCCCCGGCGGCGGCGCGGCGCACATCCACATGCGGGTCCTGCAAGGCCCAGCTGCGGCCCAGCTTGCGGTCCAGCACCGTCACGCTGCCGCCATTCACCCGCAACCGACGCAGCGCCGTCAGGCTGCCAGCGTCCGAGGTTGGGCCGGTCAGCGCCGCCAGCATTTCTGAAAGCCCCGGCATCTCCGGGGCGGGTTCGGCGGGTTCCGCCGTGTCGGTAGGCGCGGCTTCCGGCGCCGGCGGCGGCTCGTTCGGGCCGCCCAGCGTCAGCGCGCCATCGGTGCTGCGCACCAGCAGCAGGGTTGGGTTCACCAGGTCAATCGTTGCCGGCACCACCCGGCCATGCAGCAGCGCGGCAAGCGAGATGGTGGCCGCCGCATCCGGCAATTCGGCCCGCACTGCCCCGGCCGCATTCACCAGGCGCACGCCCTGCAGCCGAATATCCAGCGGCGCCGCCGTGCCGCTATGAAACCCCTCCCAGGCAATGGCCGCCTGGCCGATGCGCAATTGCGCCGTGGCGCCGGGTCGGTTCACCGCCTGTTCGATCTGGCGTGCCAGTGCGGGAATGGGCAGCGGGCCTTCACCCAGGCGCCAGGCCAGCACCACCAGGGCAATCACCACGGCAACCAGCGTGGCCATGGCCAGCCGCGCCAGGAAGTGCAGCCCGCGCAATGCTTGACCCGGCAGCCGCTTCACGCCTTCCCTCTCCCATCATGCCCAGCGCACAGCCCCAAGCCCTGCCCCAAGCCTTGCCCGGGGCCTTTGACCCCGCCGCCGCCGAACGCCTGCTCGGCCGCTTCGCTGAACGCGATGCCATGGCCCAGGGTTTCGCCGCCAGCCCTGCAGGCCGCCCGCTGCTGGAAAGCCTGGGCGGCCACAGCCCCTATTTGGCCGACCTGGCCGTGCGCGAGGCCGCGACCCTGCTGCATTTGGCCGCCGAAGGCCCCGATGCCGCCATGGCTCGTGCCATGGCCCCACTGGCCGAGGCCGACCCGGCCCTGCCGCGCGAGAAGGTGGCGGCGCTGCTGCGCCAGGTGAAGCGGCAGGCGGCACTCATCATCGGCACCGCCGACCTGGCCGGGCAATGGGCGCTGGACAAGGTAACGGGCGCGCTCTCGACCCTGGCCGAGACCAGCATCGACTTCGCCTGCGCCCATTTGCTGCTGGCCGCCGCCGAGCGGGGCGAGCTGCGCCTTGACCCGGCCCCGGGCCGCACCCCCCGAGAAATTGGTGCGGGCAGCGGGCTGATTGTGCTGGGCATGGGCAAGCTGGGCGGGCGCGAGCTGAACTATTCCTCTGATGTTGACCTCATGCTGCTCTACGACCCCGATGCGGCAGCGTATCACAGAGACACGGCCGGCGCTGCCTATGTCCGCCTGGGGCGCGACCTTGTGAAACTCATGGAGGAACGCACCGCCGATGGCTACGTGTTCCGCACCGATTTGCGCCTGCGGCCCGACCCCGGCGCCACCCCCCTGGCGGTGAACCTGGCCGCCGCGCTGCAATACTATGAGACGCTGGGCCAGAACTGGGAGCGCGCCGCGCTGATCAAGGCCCGCCCCGTGGCCGGCGACCGCGCCCTGGGTGAAAGCTTCCTGGCCGAGCTGCGCCCCTTCATCTGGCGCCGCCACCTGGACTTCGCCGCCATGGCGGATATCCACAGCATCAAGCGGCAAATCCATGTCCACAAGGGCGCCAAGGGCGCCGGCGCCACCATTGCGCTGGCCGGGCATGACGTGAAGCTGGGCCGCGGTGGCATTCGCGAAATCGAGTTCACCGCCCAGGTGCTGCAACTCATCTGGGGCGGGCGAGACCCCCGCCTGCGCGACCCCACCACCCTGGGCGCCCTGGCGCTACTGGCCGGCGCCGGCAAGCTGGACCGCCGCGCCGCCGCCGACCTCGCCGAGGCCTATCTGTTCCTGCGGCAATTGGAACACCGCATCCAGATGGTGGATGACCGCCAGACCCACCGCCTGCCGGAAACCCCCGAGGGGCTGGCGCGCATCGCCAGCTTCATGGGCTACCCGGACCTGGCGGCCTTCACCGCCGCCTTCATGCACCAGTTGCAGCGGGTGGAGCGCCACTACGCCCGGCAATTCGAAAGCGCCCCGGCACTCAGCGGCGCCGCCGAGGGCAACCTGGTCTTCACCGGGGTGGATGACGACCCCGAGACGCTGACCACTCTGCGCGAGATGGGGTTCACCGAACCGGCCTCGGTGGCTGCCATGGTGCGCGGCTGGCACCATGGCCGGCCCCGCGCCACCCGCAGCGCCCGAGTGCGCGAGTTGCTGACCGCGCTGATGCCCACCCTGCTGGCCGCCTTTGGCCGCCAGGCCGAACCCGGCAAGGCGCTGGCGCGGTTCGACGCCCTGCTGAACCGGCTGCCCGCCGGGGTGCAGATGTTCTCGCTGCTGCATCGCAACCCGGCGCTGCTGGACCGCATTGCCGGCATTCTGGGGGCCGCCCCGGCCCTGGCGGACCACCTGGCGCAGAACGTGGCGGCGCTGGATGGCCTGCTGGCCGGGGATTTCGCCCCCGGCGGCGCCGATGGCACCGGGGCGCAGATCGCGGCGCTGGTGCAGGAGGCCCGGCACTTCGAGGAGGCGCTGGAAGCCACCCGCCGGCTGGCCTTTGAGCGCCGCTTTGAGATAGACGCCGCCAGCCTGGAGGGCCGGCTGGACGTGGCCAGCGCCGGCGCCCTGCGCGCCGATTTGGCCGATTCCGCCCTGGCCGCGCTACTGCCCTGCATCGGCGCCGACTTCGCCGAGCGCTACGGCACCGTACCCGGCGGCCAACTGGCCGTGGTGGCGCTGGGCAAGCTGGGCGGGCGCGAGATGCTGCCCGGCTCGGACCTGGATTTGGTGCTGGTGTACGACCACGCGCCCGAGGCCAGCGAAAGCACCGGCGGCCCGCGCGCCCTGCCCACCAGCCAGTACTTCATCCGGCTGGCGCATCAGGTGGTGGGGGCCATCACCTCGGCCGGCGCGGAAGGCCGGTTGTATGAGGTGGATATGCGCCTGCGCCCCAGCGGCAATAAAGGCCCGGTGGCGGTCAGCCTGGCAGCGTTTGAGGCGTATCAGGCGCACGAGGCCTGGACCTGGGAGCGCATGGCGCTGACCCGCGCCCGGGTGGTGGCCGGCCCGCCCGCCCTGCGCGAACGCATCGAGGCCGTGCTGCGCGCCGCCCTGCTGCGGCCCGAAGGCACCCCCAATGTGCTGGCCGAGGCCGCCACCATGCGCGCCCGCATGCTGAAGGAGCTGCCGCCCGAGGGCATGTGGGATGTGAAGGCCATGCCCGGCGGGCTGGTGGAAGTGGAGTTCATCGCCCAGGCGCTGCAATTGGCCCACGCGCCCGCCCACCCCGGCATTCTGGCCACCAACACCGCCGAAGCCCTGGCCCGGCTGGGCCAGGCCGGGCTGCTGCCCGTCGCCGATGTGGCGATACTGACCCGGGCGGATCATTTATGGCTGGCGATCTCGGGCCTGATCCGGCTGACCGTGGCCAAGCAGCGGCGCGAGGCGCTGCCCGCCCCGGTGGCCAGCGCCCTGCTGGCCGCCACCGCCCCCTATCTGCCCCGCCCGGCGGTTGACGTCGCCGACCTGCGCTCTCAGATGCAGGAGATTGCCGCCCAGGTGCGCGGCCTGTTTGAACGCCATTTGGGGGTTTTGGGATGAGCGAGATTGCCGTGGGCGGCGTGGCGCCTGCCTTCACCATGCCGGCCAGCGCCGGCCGCACCACCAGCAGCGCGGCACTGAAGGGCAAGCCCTACCTGCTGTACTTCTACCCCAAGGCCGATACCCCCGGCTGCACCACCCAGGCCTGCGGCATGCAGGAAGCCCTGCCGCAACTGGGCAAGCTGGGGCTGGAGGTGATTGGCGTTTCGCCGGACGCCGTGCCGAAGCTGGACAAATTCGCCGCCAAATACGGCCTGGCCTTCCCGCTTGCCTCTGATGCCGACAACGCCGTGGCCCTGGCCTATGGCGTGTGGGTGGAGAAAAGCATGTACGGCAAGACCTATATGGGCATCGAGCGGTCGAGCTTCCTCGTGGATGCCAAGGGCCACATTGCCGCCATGTGGCGCAAGGTGAAGCCGGCCGAGCATGCCGCCCAGGTGCTGGCGGCGGCGCAAGCGCTTTAACCCTGGCTTAGCAAAGCATCCGGCATTGTCTCAGTTCTCGGGAACACGCCCGAAACGGAGACAGCGCCGATGCAGCCCGCCGATGACTGGGCGAATGCCGACCTGACCGCCGGTTTCCGCCCGGCGGACGCGCCCCTGCCCCTGCATCAGGTGCAGGCTGGGGCAGCCCGGGCCGAGCGTGATCGCATGCTGCTGATCCTGCTGGTCTGCTTCCTCGGCGCCCTGGTTCTCACCGCCGGTTGAATCGCTGCGTTGACACGCGACTCCCGCCTCAGGCAGTTTGCCGATTCGGGGCAAATTCCGGGGGTTTTCTCAACGTGGGCACGGGGCTGGACCTGCCGCTGGACCAGGTACTGGTTGGCGACTGCATCACGCTGATGCAGCGGCTGCCGCCGGCCTCGGTGCACGCCATATTTGCCGACCCGCCCTACAACCTGCAACTGAAGGGCGACCTGCATCGCCCCGACCATTCGCTGGTGGATGCGGTTGACGACGCCTGGGACCAGTTTGAGAGCCTGGCGGTGTACGACGCCTTCACCCGCGCCTGGCTGGCCGAAGCGCGGCGTGTGCTGCGGAAAGACGGCACCATCTGGGTGATTGGCAGCTACCACAATGTGTTCCGCCTGGGCACCGCGATGCAGGACCTTGGCTTCTGGGTGCTGAACGATGTGATTTGGCGCAAGGCCAACCCGATGCCGAATTTCCGCGGCCGGCGCTTCACCAACGCGCATGAGACGCTGATCTGGGCGGCACGCGGCGCCGAGAGCAAGTACAAGTTCAACTACGCCGCCATGAAGGCGCTGAACGAAGACCAGCAGATGCGCAGCGACTGGCATATTCCGCTGTGCACCGGCAATGAACGCCTGCGCGACGAAGCCGGCAAGAAGCTGCACCCGACGCAAAAGCCCGAGGCCTTGCTGCACCGGGTCATCCTCAGTTGCACCTCACCGGGTGAAGTGGTGCTGGACCCCTTCCTGGGCAGCGGCACCTCGGCCGCCGTGGCCAAGCGGCTGGGCCGGCGCTTCATTGGGCTGGAACGCGACGAGACCTACGCCTTCGCCGCCGCCGAGCGCATTGCCGCGGTGCAGCCGCTGGCCGAAAGCGTGGCGCTTTCGCTGCCCAGCAAAAAGGAACAGCCGCGCATTGCCTTTGGCGTGCTGGTGGAACGCGGCCTGGTGCCGCCGGGCAGCGTACTGTGCGACAGCAAGCGCCGCTGGCGCGCCACCGTGGGCGCCGATGCCACGCTGCGCTGCGGCAGCACCACCGGCAGCATCCACAAGGTTGGTTCGCGGGTGCAGGAAGCGCCCAGCTGCAATGGCTGGGCCTTCTGGCACCTGGAAATGCCGGGCGGCAAGCTGCGGCTGCTGGATGATTTCAGGCAGGATATCGTGGCGGAGGGTTAGGGGAGCGGAAGATAAAGACCTATAGCGCCCCAAACTGATTGCCTAAAGGCAGCGACCATCAAATCAGGCTGCAGAGCCCGAATAGTGTGATTGCGCCCCGGATAATGCCGCCCAAGCATTTGCATCTCCGAAGTAATTTTTTTCATTGCGTCTTCGGTAATTTTATCCATCATTTTGTCATTTTCATCGTCCGTATAAATATCTTGCGATTCTTTTGTTATTTTAAAATCTGCAATGTCGTAAATTGCTACGTATTCCCAGTTTCCACCAAGTCCATTTTCATGCTGCTCTAAACGTTTTAGCGCATTATTTTTTTGCTTTCCGTCATAGCCAATACGAGTCCATGAGAAGATATCATCACGGGCGGGGTTAATTCGACGAAGCAGAGCAATCGCCCGACGCACTTGCTGCAACCGGATCACATCGGTCAGCTCATTATTCTTGATAAACACAGCCGCTCTCCACCTTGGACCGCGCAAGAATGGTTATAATTTTTCGACTCTTCAAGCCGTTCGGACTCGAAATATCGTCGCCCGCAACCAACCACCCTCGGCCCAGCGCGCCCGCGCCCACAGCAGCGCCACGCCCAGCGGCGCCAGCGCCACATCCAGCAGCAGCGCGTGCTGCGGCAGGTCGCGCGTCGCGGTGTTCACCCCCCAGGCCAGAAACAGCCCCAGGCAGAACACCGGCAAGCTGTGCCGCCCCACCAGCGCCAGCGCCTGCATCACCCGGCCCTGCATCCAGCCAGCCTCTCGCGGCAGCAGCGTGGCCACCAGGTAAGCCAGCGCCAGCGCGTGCAGCAGCCGGGTCGGCGCCAGAATCTCCTTATGCTGCAAGGCCGCCACCGCCAGTGCCGGGCCGGGCAGAAAGCCGTGCTCCACCAGCCGGGCGGCAAAGCCCAGCACCACCACCGCCACCGCGCCCCAGCGCAGCAGCCGCGGCCAGGGCAGCGCCTGGCCCAGCAGAGCGCAGCGGCCCATCAGCCCGCCCAGCACGTACAGCAGCTGCCAGGCCAGCGGATCAAAGGCGATGCCTTCATCGCTCAGCCCCGGCGTGGCCAGCCAGCCGAGTTGGGCTGCGGCATAGACCAGCACGCTCGGCACCAGCGCCCAGGCGCCCAGCCGATGCACCAGCCACAGAAACGGCCCCAGCAGCAGCATGCCCACCACAAAGCCCGGCAGAATGCCCATGTATTCCGGCTGGTACAGCAAGGTCAGCATGCCCAGCAGCGCGGTCAGCGGTGCATCCACCAGCAGGCACCAGCCGCCGCGTTGCAGCAGGTCGCCATCGCCACCCCGCGCCAGCGCCACCACCAGCACCATCAGCGCAAAGCCCAGAAACAGCCGCAGCTGCGTGCCGTAAAGCTTCCAGGCCCGCAGCAGCAAATCCCGCTGCGCGCCCCAATAACCTTCACGCGATGCCTTCAGCGTGAACACCGAACCCAGCGTCAGGCCCGACAGCAGCATGAACTGCTCGGAACTGTCGCTCAGCCCCCAGGCGGCGTGGATGCCCCAGGCAAACACGCTGCCGGTCAGATGCGACAGGAAGATGGAGATCTGCATCCAGCCACGCAGGATATCCAGCCGCGTGTCACGCGCCGGGCGGGCCAGGGGGGTGCTGGTTTGCATCGGCGTGCTCCTCAGCGTTGCAGCAGGCGGGAGGCCAGGGCGCGCAGCTCGGCCCGGTGCGCCAGCACCACCAGCGCGGCCATCACCCAGGTGAAGCAGGCTTCCTTGAACAGCTGGGCACCATCGCCATAGGTATCAACGCCCAGCGGCGTGAACAGATGGAAGCCTATCGCCCCGGTCATCAGCCCCAGCGCCATCAGTCCGCCCAGCGGCCGGGTGCGCGGCCACAGCACCAGCGCGGCGGCAATCATCTCCTGCACCGCCACAAACAGCCGGAACGGGCGCTCCGGAATGCCCGACCAGGCCGAGAGCCGTTCAAACACCAGCGTGGGGCCGGCCAGCTTGTATTGCTCGTACCAAAGAAACTCGTAGCCAATCCACAGCGCGGCCGCCCAGGCCAACAGCTTCAACATCCGGTCCTGGGTCATCGCGGCGCATCCTCATCATTCGCCCCGGTCAGTCCCGCCGCCGCAGCCGGCGTTACAGCCCCGCGTTGGATTTTTCCGCCGCACCCCGCATGATGCCGCAACAACCACCAACGAGTCGGCAACCACCATGGCGGGCGAGGATGCGGCAGTGCTGGCCAGGCTGCGCGCCGGCGACCAGGCGGCGTTCCGCGAGCTGGTGCGCGCCCGGCATGGCGCCCTGCTGCGCCTGGCCGGCACCTTTCTGCGCAACCGCGCCAGCGCCGAGGAAGTGGTGCAGGACACCTGGCTGGCCGTCATCACCGGGCTGCACAGCTACAGCGGGGAAGCGCCGCTGGCCGCCTGGATCAACGGCATCCTGGCCAACAAGGCCAAAACCCGGGCGGTGCGCGACGGCCGCATGGTGAACTTCTCCGCCCTGGCCCAGGCCGAAGCCGCGGACGACCCCTTCGAGCCCGAGCGCTTTCTGGCCGATGGCCACTGGGCCAACCCCATTCGCCCCTGGGCGGCGATGACGCCCGAGCGCGAGGCCGGCGACCGCGAGATGCTGGCCGTGGTGGCGGCGGCGCTGGAAACCCTGCCCCCGGCCCAGCGCGCCGTGGTGCTGCTGCGCGACGTGGAAGGCATGGACAGCGCCAGCATCTGCGCCACGCTGGAGATTACCGAGGCCAATCTGCGCGTGCTGCTGCACCGCGCCCGCACCCGGCTGCGCGCCGTGGCCAATAGCGCTGGAAATGCGCCATGAAGGTTGTAACCTTTCCGCCACTCGCCCGACTGAACCGCATGGAGCCAACCCCATGCTGACCTGCGAACAGGTTGCCGCCCAGGCCACCGACTACATGGAAGCCACCGCGCCGCTGCCCCGGCGCCTGGGGATTTGGGCGCATTTGCGCATTTGCCCGAACTGCCGCGAATACCTGCGGCAACTGGCGCAAACCATCGGCCTGCTGCAACGCAGCCCCACCCCGCCGCCCGATACCGCCACCGAGGATGCGCTGGTGGCGCTGTTCGCGGCGCAGCCGAAGCGGGATTAGCGCCGGTACCGCGCCTGACCATTGGCTAGGCGAGCGGTGTTCAGCCGCTGAGGCGCCGCGCCCATTCCGGCACCAGGGCCTGCTGGCGCAGCGCCAGCGCCTTGCGGATGGGCAAGGGCACCTGCCGCGCTGCCTTGGCGCGCGGGTAGGGCATTTCCGCAATCGGCTTGCCGGCGGGGTAAAGCGCCGCATGCTCGGCCCAATTCTCGAAGGCCAGGCGGTCGGCATTGTCGACGAATGTTTCGGCGGCAACGCCTTCCGCGACAATCAGCGCATGGTCAGCCAACTCAACGTGGAAATAGCTGAAAATCGGCGGCACCTGGCTCTCGCGCACAATGCTGCCGCCATTCACCAGGGCGCCGGCATGAATCAACACATTGCCGATGAGCAAGGCGTGGTCGGGCGAAAGCAGCAGGTCGCGGCAGGGCAGGTTTTCCGCCAGCGCGCCGGCCTTGATGCGAATGGGCAGCACGCGCAGCGGGTCGGCGAAGCGCGTTGCCACGGTCTGCACGCCAAGCCATTCCACCGGTTCGGCGCGGCCATCGGCGGTGAGGACCATATCGCCGCGCCGCAGGTTTTCCACCGCGGTCCAGCCGCCCGGGGTCTGTATCCGCGTGCCGGCCATGAAGCAGAAGGTGCCGGTGAATGATGTAACGGCCACATCACCCGACTGCAGGCTGCCGTTGCCGGTGCTGAAGGCGCCGGTGCTGACCTGGTTGGTTATCGTGGAAAAATACAGTTGGAAAACCGATTGCCCATCGGCCGATTGGGCCTCGAATTTCCACAGCCCGGCGCTTGCCGGCCCCCAATACTGTCCCAAGTCCCAAAAGGCGACAGTTCCCAGACCAACCGGTGATCCATTCACCTGCACCACTAGGTCCGAATAGGATTGGGCTTCCGGGCTAACCCCAGGCACCGGCACCACAGAGAATGCTATTGCGTAATTATTCGTCTGGGTGATGGGATCCATGGTTTCAAAATCGTACCCATTCAATTGAATAGAATTGAACAGCGCCGAAATTGTTACAGTGTCGACCATATCACAAATCCTGTCGTATGATTTGTTTTCCAGTGGCCGAAATCATCATTCCATCCGAATGGAAAATCGGCGTAGAGATATCCCAATAATTTAAAAATTAATCAACATCTTGGATTTTATCAATTTGTAGCAACATTTTATGAAATTTTACCGCGAGATTTGGATTTATAAATCTTATTTTCCAACTGGATGGCGCCAATAGGTCATATTTTTATATTATTCTGACTTCGGAATACGGCCCTACCCGGCCAGCGCCAGCACCCGCCGCATCACCGTCGGCAGCGCCTCAGCCAACCCGGCCAGGGGCCGCGCCTCAAACCCGGCGGGCGGCTGCAGCCGCGCCACCTCGGCCACCAGCAGCCGCATCTCCA
>CANFIE010000088.1 GCA_947446625.1 Acetobacteraceae bacterium
CCCGCAGCGCGCCTACCTGCATGGTGCGGCCTGGGCCGCCCTGGCCGGGGGCGCCGCCATCCTGCTGCCGCTGGTGGTCTTCGTGCTGTTCGCCCGCGCCCTGGGGCCGGCCGAGATCGGCCGCTTCGCCCTGGCTGTCTCGCTGGCCGAGGTGTTGAAGGCCTGCGGCCTGCCGGGCTTTTATGAAGCGGTGCTGCATCGCCGCGCCCGGCCCGCCCGCAACCAGGCCAGCGCGCTGACGGTGTTCCTGCTGCTCGGCGTCTCGCTGCTGCCGCTTTATGCCGGCGGTGTGCTGGCGCTGGTGCAGGGGGCGGACGCGCTGCCGCCGGGCGAAACCCTGATGCTGCTGCTGATCGGCCTGCGCATTCCGCTGGACCTGGCCCTGCTGCAACCCCAGGCGGAACTGGCCCGCCGCGCCGCCTTCAGCCGCCTGGCCATGCGCGGCCTGGCCGGCAACACCGCCGCCGCCGCACTGGGGTTGGGCCTACTGGCGGCGGGGCAGCCCATGCTGGGCCTGGGCGCCTATACGCTGGGCATCTCGGTGGGCAATGCCCTGGCCACGGTGCTGGGCACCCGGGCGCTGCGCTGGCCGGGCTGGAGCCAACCATGCATCGCGGCACTATGGCCCGAGGCAGTGGCGGCCTCAGCCGTACGCGGCTGCGCCACCGCCAACAACCAGTTGGACCAATTGTTGGTGGGCGCCATCGCCGGACCGGTGATCTTCGCGCAGTTCAACCTGGCCAAGCGCATCGAAAGCGCCTTCGCCAGCCTGTCCTCCAGCCTGACGAGTTCGCTGTTCCAGCCCGATTTCGCCCGTCGCGCCAGCCCCGCTGGCCGCACCGCCGGGCTGGGCCATGCGCTGAGCATCGTCACCGCCACCAGCGGCGCCGTGGCCGCCGGCTTCATGATCTGCGCCGACCTTTTCGTGCCGCTGATGCTCGGCCCGGCCTGGGCGGCGGTGGCGCCGGCCGCGGCGGTGCTGGCGCTGAGCGGCTATGGCCGTGGCCTGGCCAGCGTGCATGGCGCGCTGCTGTCGGTTTCAGGCCGCAACGGGCTGCTGCTGCGGCGCTGCGTGCTGATGCTGCTGGCCGGCAGCCTGCTGGTGGCCATGGTGGCGGGCCAGGGCGCGCTGGCTGCGGCCGGGGCGGTGGCGGCGCAAACCCTGTTCGGCCTGGTGCTGCTGGCCCTGGCCACCCGCGCCGATGCCGGTGGCCGCACCGTGCCGCTGTACCTGTTTCGCGTGGTGCTGCCCTTTGCCGGCATGCTGGCCGCCGCCCTGGCCGGGCGCTGGCTGGTGCTGGGGCTGGCAACGCCACCCGGCCCGGCCCAGGCGCTGGCCGCCATGGCCTTGGCCGGCGCCGCCGCCGCGCTGGTGGGGCTGGCCGCCGCCGCCCTGCCGCCTTTGCTGGCGCGCGCGCGATGAACACTCCCGGCCTTCACCTGGCTTACCTGGTGCATGACCTGAACGACCCCGCCGTGGCACGCCGCCTGGTGATGCTGCGACCGCATCTGGCATCCGCGGTGGTCATTGGCTTTCATCGCGGCGCGGCGGCCCCGGCCAGCCTGGCGGGCTGGCCCGTGGTGGCGCTGGGTCGTACCGCCGATGCCCGGCTGGGCCAGCGCGTCCTGGCAGTGCTGCGCGCCGGCGCCAGCCTGGCCCGGTTGCGGCCACACTTGGCTGGCGCCACGGTGATCATGGCTCGCCAGTTGGAAATGCTGGCCCTGGCCGCCGCCGCCCGGCGCCGCTACGCCCCCGCCGCCACCCTGGCCTATGAATGCCTGGATATTCACCGCCTGATGACCACCCCCGGCCCGCTGGGCGGCCTGCTGCGCTGGCTGGAAACCCGGCTGCTGCGCCGCACCGACGTGGTGGTGACCAGCGCGCCGGATTTCGTTTCCCAGCATTTGGCGCCGCTGCATGGCACCGCGCTGCCACCGGTATGCCTGGTGGAAAACAAGGTCCAGCAGGCCGAACTCGCCGCCCCGCCCAGCCAGGCCAGCCACCCCGCCGCGCCGCCCTGGCGCATCGGCTGGTATGGCATGCTGCGCTGCCGCCGCAGCCTGCTGCTGCTGGCGGAACTCACCCGCCAATTGCCCGGCCTGGTGGCGGTGGATTTGCGCGGCCGCCCTGCCCTTGCCGCCATCCCGGATTTCCACGCCCTGGTGGCAGCCGCGCCGGGGCTGCATTTCCACGGTGGCTACAACCGCACCTATGACCTGCCGGCGCTGTACCAGGCCGTGCATTTCAACTGGACGCTGGATTTCTACGAGGCTGGGGCCAATTCCGCCTGGCTGCTGCCCAACCGGCTGTACGAGGGCGGCTTGTACGGCGCGGTGCCGCTGGCCCTGGCCAGCGTGGCCACCGGGCGCTGGCTGGCCCGGCACCAGGCCGGCGTGCTGCTGGCCGAGCCGCTGGAGACCAGCCTGCCCGGCTATTTCGCCACATTGACCCCGGCGACCTACGCCCAGGCTGCCCAGGCCATGGCCGCACTGCCAGCCACAACCTGGCTCGACAGTGGTGCCGATGCCGCCCGCCTGGCCGCCGCGCTGCAACTGCATCGCTGAACAAACCCAAGCGTTTCGCTATTTTTATTTAAAACAGCATTTAATTTTTCTGAACATTTTATTTACTCGACCAAAATACACATATCATGGCAATTTTCTTTTAATAACGACGCAATCAAAGTCACCAATCTGCGTTCAACAACTGATCCATCCCTGCCCGCGTCTCCAGGCATGGCCAGTTGTTGAGGAGCAGAACATGTCGGCTTCATCCCTGCCGGTGCCGTTACCCGCCTTGGTTCCGGCTGAATTCATCCACCACCGGCCTCGTCGGGCCGCACAGCGGTTTTCCATGGCTTCCAAGCGCGGGCTGGACCTGCTGGGCGCCTCCACCCTGCTGCTGCTGCTGGCCCCGGTGCTGCCGCTGCTGGCCCTGGCGGTGCGGCTGGATGGCGGCCCGGCCCTGTTCAGCCACCCGCGCATCGGCAAGGGCGGGCACAGGTTCGGCTGCCTGAAATTCCGCACCATGGTGCCGGGCGCCGAGGCCATGCTGGCCAGCCACCTGAACGACAACCCCGCCGCGGCAGCGGAATGGGCCGACCGCCGCAAACTGGCGAAGGACCCGCGGCTGACCCGGCTTGGCGGCCTGCTGCGCGCCACGAGCCTGGATGAACTGCCGCAACTGCTGAACGTGCTGCGCGGCGAGATGAGCCTGGTAGGCCCCCGCCCCGTAGTGCGGGCGGAGTTGGATGAATATTACGGCCCGCATGGCCGCAGCGCCTATGCCGCCAGCCGCCCGGGGATGACCGGGCTGTGGCAGGTCAGCGGGCGCAGCCAGACCGGCTACGCCCAGCGTGTGGCGCTGGATATCGCCTATGCGCGCAGTCGCTCACTGCTGCTGGACCTGAAAATCCTGCTGCGCACCATTCCCGCCGTACTGGCCCGCCGGGGTGCTGTTTGATGCCCGGCACTGTCGCACCGGGCGAAGATCCCGCCCCCGTCCAGGAAGTGCGCGAGAACAAGCGCGCCCCCACCGCCACCGATATCCATATCGGCGCGCAAATCCGCCAACTGCGGCGCGGCGCGGGCATGACGCTGAAGCAACTCGGCAAGGCGCTGGGGCTCAGCTACGTGCAGGTGCAGCGGTATGAAACGGGTGCTTCGCGCCTGGCCGCCAGCCGGCTGGTGGCCATTACCGAAGCCTTCGGCGTGCATCTGGAAAGCCTGCTGGGCGCGGCGCCGGCCAATGCGGAAACCCCCGGCACGCATAAGCGAGCGCTTGAAGCCTCCGAATTGCAGCGGCTGTTCAGCGGCATCACCGAACCGCGCCACCGCCAGGCCATCCTGGCCCTGGCCCGGGCCATCACAGGCACCACGGAAGTCCAGGCCGCCTCCACCGGCAACGGCTTCGTGCCGCCGCCACCCTTCGGCTTCAGCCTGGGCGCCGCCGAATGAGGCCGCTGGTCAGCGTGGTGGTGGCGAACCACAACGGCGCCGCCTTCCTGGCGGATGCGCTGCGCTCCACCCTGGCGCAAAGCCTGGCCAGCTTCGACGTGCACCTGGTGGACGACGCTTCCACCGATAGCAGCCTCGCAGTCGCCGCCGGCTTCGCTGCCGACCCGCGCCTGCACATCCACCGCCTGCCGCGCAACCTGGGGCCGGCAGCCGCACGCAACCACGGCCTGGCGGCGGCACGCGGCGAATGGATTGCCGTGGTGGACGCCGACGACATCATCCACCCCCAGCGGCTGGAACGCCTGGTGGCGGTGGCGCGGGCCGATGCCGCCGACATTGTAGCCGACGACCTGCTGCTGTTTGAGCAGAACCGCCTTGCACCGCCACATCGCTTGCTGCGCGGCAGGCTGGCAGCGGCGCCCAGTTGGATCAGCGCGGTGCAATATGCCAGCGCCAACCGGCTGGGCAGCGGCACCGTGGCGCTCGGCTACCTGAAGCCGATGTTCCGGGCCAGCCTGCTGAGCCAATTCCATCTGGCCTACGCTGAAGACCTGCGCGTGGCCGAGGATTTCGACCTCATCCTGCGCATGCTGGCGCGCGGCGCGCGGTTCCGCCTGGTTCCGGAGCTGTTGTACTTCTATCGCCGCCACGGCGCCTCGCTCTCGCACCGGCTGCCGCCACAGGCGCTGGCCAGCATGGTACTGGCCGATGCGCGGTTTCGCAGTTGGGCCGGACCGCATGCGGTGGCGCCGCTGCGCCGGGCGCTGGATGCGCGGCTGGCCAGCATCCACACCGCCATGGCCACGGAAGCCGCCATTGCAGCGCTGAAGGCCCGCACGCCCTTGGCCGCGCTGCGTGCCGTGGCCGGGCGCCCGGCGGCATTGCCGGCGCTGGCGCGGTTGGCCTCGCCGCTGCGGCTGGCGCGCCGGCTGTGGCCAGCCACACCGGCGGCGCCAATGGCCCAGCCCAGCATCTGCGTGCTGTCGCGCCAACGCCTTACCCCCGGTGCCAATGGCAGCTCGGCCTATCTGCTCAGCCTGTGCGCCGCGCTGCGCCAGGCCGGCTTCACCCTGCGCTTGGTCTGCCCTTCGCCGGGCGTGATGGGCCGGGTACCGCTGCTGCGGGTGGCCGGCGAGGGCAGCGTGTTTGAGCGTGTGGCCATTCGCGGCACCTGGCGCCTGGGCAGCCTGCGCCTGGCGCGGGACCCCCTGGTGTATCTGCGCGCCGCGCTGGGGGTGGCGGACCGCATGGCCCGCCGCATCGGCATTACCGCCCTGGGCCGCCTGGCCCACCCGGCGCCCTATGCCGTGGCACTGCCCTGGAGCGCGGCCGACTACCTGTTCGTGGCGGCGGAAGCCGGCGGCCAGGCCGATGTGGTGCTGGCCGACTATGCCTTCCTCACCCCCGGCATTCCCTATGCGCTGCGCCCCGGCGCCACCACGGCGGTGGTGATGCATGACCTGTTTTCGGCCCGCCCGGCCGCCTTCGCCGCGCTTGGCGCCACCGACAGCGTGGCGGCCCTGGCCCCGGCCGAGGAAGCCCGGCTGCTGGCCGGCGCCGGCCTGGTCATCGCCATCCAGGCCGAGGAAGCCCAGGCCGCCCGCCACATGCTGCCGGCTGGCAGCGCCGTACTGGTGGCGCCCATGGCCATGGCAAGCGTGGCGGCCCCACAGGCCGGCGAAGGCGCCGGGCTGCTGTTTGTGGGCAGCGACACGGCACCGAATGTGGATGGGCTGGGCTGGTTCCTGGCCCAGGTCTGGCCCTCCATCCGCGCCATTCGCCCTGATGCCCGGTTGAGCGTTGCCGGCACCGTCTGCCGCGCCCTGCCGCCGGGCCCCTGGCCGGGCGTGGCGCTGCTGGGCCGCGTGGCGGAACTGGCGCCGCTGTATCGCCAGGCGGATGTCGTCATCGCCCCGCTGCGCGCTGGTTCCGGCCTGAAGGTCAAGCTGGTGGAGGCGCTGGCGCATGGCAAGCCACTGGTGGCCACCAGCGTGGCGGCGCAGGGCGTGGAGGCGTTGCTGGATGGCGCCGTGGCGCTGGCCGACACCGCCCCGGCCTTCGCCACCGCCGTGCTGCACCTGATGGCAGACCCCGCCCTGCGCGCCCACCACGCCGCCGCCGCGCTGGCGGTGGCGCAGCACAGCTTCTCGGCCAGCGCGGCCTATGCCGGCGTCATCCGGCATCTGCGCGGGCCGCTGGCCACCCCCCACCAGCACCTTCAGGCAGGAGCAGCAGCATGCCCGGCATGACCCATCTGGCTGACCTTGAAACCAAGGCCCCACCCTTGCGCCAAACCACCACGGCGGCGCAGCCCTTCATCAGCATCGTGGTGCCCATGCTGAACGAGGCCGCCTACCTCGAGGCCTGCGTCACCTCGCTGGTGGGGCAATGGCCCGAGGGTGCCTATGAAATCCTGCTGCTGGATGGCGGCAGCACCGATGGCACCACGGATATCGCCGCCGACCTGCGCGCCCGCTTTCCCGCCGTGGTGCTGCTGCGCAACCCGCGTGGCCTGCAATCCGCCGCCATGAACCTGGCCGCGCAACTCGCCTCGCCCCGCGCCAAGGTGCTGGTACGGGCCGATGCGCATGCGCTCTACCCGCCCGATTTCGTCCGCCGCTGCGTGGCCGCCCTGCTGAGCCATGGCGCCACTTCAGTGGTGGTGCCGATGCAAACCCAGGCGCGGCCACAGGCGGGGCTGCAACAGGCCATTGCCACGGCGCAGGCCAGCCGGCTGGGCAATGGCGGTGCGGCGCATCGCTGCGGCGCGGCCTCGGGCTTTGTGGAACACGGCCACCACGCGGCGTTTGACCGTGCCTTCTTCAGCGCGCTGGGCGGCTACGACGAAAGCTTCACCCACAACGAGGATGCCGAGTTGGACGTGCGCGCCATTGCCGCGGGCGGGCGCATCTGGATGTGTGCCGAGGCCCCGGTCGTTTACTACCCGCGGGACCGGCTGGACCGCCTGGCGCGGCAGTATTTCCGCCATGGTGGCGGCCGGGCGCGCACGCTGCGCAAGCACCACCTGAAGCCACGCCCGCGCCAGCTGGTACCGGTGCTGGCGCTGGGCGGCTGCGCCCTGGGCCTGGCCGCCGCGCCCTTCCTGCCCATGCTGGCCGCCGCAGCGCTGATTTACCCGGCCTGCTGCCTGGGCTGGGCCACGGCGCAGGCGCTGCGCCGGCGCAACCCCTGGCTGGTGGCCAGCGGCCTGGCGCTGATGACCATGCACCTGGCCTGGGCCATGGGCTTCCTCGCCAGCATGGCCCGCGCCCAGCCGAACGGCACGCCGCCCCGCGCGCCGATGGCGCAGCCCAACGCCACGCAACTCGCGGCACCGGCACATTGGCCGGCCGAGGCTTCTCCCGCCGGCGAATAGCCAGTGCCTTCCCACCCGTTCTCCCCCATGGCCAGGCCCGGCCAGCACCAAGGAACACCCCTGCGATGCTGAACTTCCTGAACGCCGGCCAGCCGGCCCAACCCCCGCTACCCGGGGCGCTTGGCACGCCCTTCCAGTGGTTGCCCGCCGGGCTGGCCTTTGGGCACCGGCGTTGGCGGCTGCTGCTGGGCACCGCCGCGCTGGGCCTGGGTGCCGGGCTGGCCTACCTGGCCATTGCCACGCCGCAATACACCGCCATCGCCACCATCACCATCGACGCCCGCCGCGCCAACCCGGTGGGCGGCCAGCAGGCCAGCGGCGACTGGCAATCCGAGAGCGCCTACATCGAAAGCCAGGTGGAACTCATCCGCTCGCCGGCCACGCTGCGCGGCGTGGTGGAATTGCTGGCACTGGAGCGCGAGCCGCGCTTCGCCGCCCCCTCCCCTGGCGCGCTTGGCCAATTGGCCAATTCGGTAAAGACCCTGCTTCCCGGCCTCGGCTCGGATTCCGCAGGGCTGACACCGGAAGCCCGCGCCCGCGCCCTGGCCGCCACCGCCGTGGGCCGCGCGCTGGAAGTGTGGCGCGTGGGTGCCACCTCGGTGGTGGAAATCCGCGTGCGCACGCCGGAGCGGGTGCTCTCGGCTCGCCTCGCCAATGCCGTCACCGCCGCCTACATGGAACAGCAGCTGGTCGCGGTTTCCGAAACCACGCGCCGGGCCGGCAGCTGGCTGGAAACCCGCATCGGTGAGTTGCGCGGCCAGGCCGTGGCCGCCGACCGTGCGGTGCAGACCTACAAGGCCGGCAACAACATTGTGGATGTGGGCATCGGCGCCGCCAGCGGCCAGATGAACGAACAGCAGCTGGGCGAGTTGAACGTGCAGGTGGCCAATGCGCGCTCGCGCCTGGCCGAGGCCCAGGCCCGCTATGAACGCGCCCGCGCCAGCACGGTGGGCGGCGTAACCCAGGGCGTGGTGAGCGAAGCGGCGCAGAACGGCGTGATGGTGCGGCTGCGCCAGCAATACCTGGAAGCCCTGCGCCGCGAGGCCGAGCTGACCGCCCGCCACGGCCCCGGCCACGGCGCCGTCATCCTGCAACATAACGAGGCGCTGGAATTGCAGCGCAGCATGCAGAACGAACTGGCCCGGCTGACCGAGACCTATCGCGGCGACTACGAAGTGGCGCTGGCCAATCTGCGCGGCATTCAAAGCCGGCTGGCCGAGCAGGTGGCGGCAGCGGCACAGACCAATATCGAGCGCAGCGAATTGCGCTCGCTGCAAAGCTCCGCCACCGCCTACCGCAACATCTATGAAAACTTCCTGCAACGCTTCACCCAGGCGATGCAGGACCAGTCCTACCCCATCTCGGATGCGCGGGTGGCCGCCATGGCGCTGCCGCCGCTGGAACGCAGCAACCCGCGTGCGGCGCTGACCCTGGCGCTGGGGATGATGCTGGGCCTGGGCGCCGGCTTGGCCCTTGCCATGGCGCGGGAGGCGCTGGACTGCACCGTACGGAGCCTGGCGCAGTTGCGCCTGGCCACCGGGCTGGAGACACTGGGCGCCATTACCCGCCAGGCCAGCCTGAGCTTTCGGCTTGCCGGCAAGCCCGGGCGCGAGGGCATTGGCCGCCGCCTGATGGCGGTGCCCGCCGCCTTCGGCCAGGCCGCCGCCTGGCAGGATTCCGCCATGGCCGATGCGGTGCACGCCATTCGCGCCGCCGCCGCCCGGCAGTCTGCCCGGGGTTGCGAGGTGCGGGTGATTGGCTGCGTTTCGGCCCAGGCCGGGGAAGGCACCAGCACCGTTGCCGCCAACCTGGCCTTTGCGCTGGCCGCCGAAGGGCTGCGCACCACGCTGGTGGACTGGAACGCCGCCAGCCCCTGGCTGACCGAAGTGCTTTCCCCCACGCCCCGCGCCGGCCTGCAGGAACTGGCCAACCGCGATATCAGCCTGGACGGCGTGGCGGTGACCGATGGCCGCAGCGGCCTGCGCTTCATTGGCCAAACTCCGGGTGGCGCGGCGCTGCCGCCGATGACCCCGGCCAATGCCCGCACCCTGCTGACTGAACTGCGTGAGCGGAACGACTACGTGGTGCTGGACCTGCCGCCGATGCTGGACAGCAATACCGTGGCCCGACTGAGCGACGTGATCGACGGGCTGGTGCTGGTAGTGCGCTGGGGTGGCACGCCGCAGCCGCTGCTGGCCGAGGCTCTGGCCCGCGCCGCCGCCGCCGATGCGCTGTTCCTGGGCGCCGTGCTGAACCAATGCGACCCGGACCATCGCCGGCTTTACCCGGCGGCCCAGGCGCACCAGCAGCCCAGCCGCGCCCTGCCCTCATTCGCCCCGGTGGCGGCTGGCTAGAGCAATATCCGCCCTGATGGAAACATCAGAATGGATTTCTTGCTCTAGTTTCAAATGGTTATAGAGCACGAAATGCGCCCATCAGGGCGCATGGTGCTCTAGGGCAATATCCGTTCTGATGGAATCATCAGAACGGATTTCTTGCTCTGATATCAAATAGTTATAGAGCATCCTGCGCTCGTCAGGGCGCAGGGTGCTCTAGCCACGACGCCGGAGCATGGCCAGGTCGGCCTGCATCGCCTCCGGCGCCAATACCCACAGCGTGGCCAGGTAGAACACCCCGCCACCGCCCACCAGCATCGCCAGGGCCGGCAATCCTGGCGGTAACAGCCCCCGCCACAGCAACACGCCGCCAGTCATCACCAGGGCGGCCAGCAGTGGCGGCAGCAGCGCGATGCGCAGCGCCACCAGCCCCGGCCGCAGCAGCCGCAGCGCCGCCCAAAGCTGCAAGCCCCCGCCCAGCGCCTGTGCCAGCGCCACGCCCATGGCCACCCCGACCAAGCCGAAGGGCAGCCCAGCCACCACGCCCACCACCGTCAGCCCCAGGTTGAGCAGCGCCAGCCGCAGCAGCAGCCGGCCCCGCCCCCTGCCCTGCACCACCGCCACGCCCAGCCAGCCCAGCACCGGGGCAATACCGGCCGGCGCCAGCCAGGGCAGCACCGCCGCCGTGCCCTGCCAATGCGGGCCGAACAGCAGCGGCACCGCCTGCGCCGCCACCAGCCCCAGCCCCAGCAGCAGCGGCGCCACCAGCGTGAACAGCAGCCGCAGCGCCGCCACGAACAGCCGCGCCGCCGCCGCACGGGCAAAGCGCAATCGCACCATGGCCGGCAGAAAGGCCAGGAAGGCCGGGCCGGAGAGCACCGCCTCGGGGATCCGCACCAGTTGCATGGCCAGGCCGTACAGCCCCAGCGGCGCTACCCCCAACTGCCAACCCAGCAGCATGGTGTCGGCGGTGCGGGCCGCCAGGGCCAGCAGGTTGGCAGCCAGCAGCGGCCCGCCCTGCCCCAGCAGCAGTGCCAACGCCGGGCGCTGCGGCGCCGCCCGAGGCCAACCGCCCAGCAGGCCCAGCAGCAGCGCGGTGCGCAGGCTCCACAGCGCCAGTTGCTGGCCCACCAGGCTCCAGGCGCCCCAGCCGGCCAGGGCGCCGCCCAGCGCCACCGCCGCGCCGGCCAGGGTGGCGCCAATATCGGCCAGGGCGAAGACCCAGTTGGCGCCCTGCCGCAGCGCCCGCACGCTGGGCACGGCGCATAGCGCGCTCAACACCAGCACTGGCGCCAGCCAGCTCAGCACCGGCGCGGCCTGGGGTTGTGCCAGCGCCCGCCCCAACAGCGGCGCCGCCAGTACCAGCAGCAGCGCCAGCGCCCCGCCCAGGGCCAAGGTCAGCCAGAAGGCGCTGGCCTCCATGGCGGCACGCGGTTCCGGGGCGCGCAGCAGCACCGGGCCAATGCCGCCATCGGCCAGGGTCATCGCCACCAGCACCACCGGCATCACCAGCGCCACCAGGCCGAATTCCGCCGGCACCAGCAACCGCGCCAACAGCGGA
>CANFIE010000089.1 GCA_947446625.1 Acetobacteraceae bacterium
CGGGTTAGCGGGATGCGGTGCGCCAGGCGGTGATGGCGCCGGCCAGAGGCAGGGCGGCCAGCAGGGCGAAGGCCGGGGCGTAGCCGCCCGCCAGCCCAACCAGCGCGGCCAGCAGCGAAGGGCCCACCACCACGCCGCTGAAGGAGAGGATCATGGCGGCGCCGGCGGCTTCTCCGGCGCGGCCGGGGGCGGCCATGCGGGCGGCTTCGGCCACCAGCACGCCATTCCAGCCGGCGGCGCAGAAGCCGATGGCGGCGAACAGGCCGAGGACGGCCGCCGGGGGCCAGGGGGTGGCGAAGGGCACGGCCACGGCGGTGAGGACGGAGAGGATGCCGATGAGGGCCAGGGTGGGCAGGCCGCCCAGGCCACGGTCCGCTACCCAGCCCCAGGCCAGGCGGGCCACGGCGCCCACCCCCTGCACCAGCGCCGTGGCCAGGCCGGCCGAGACGGCGGACCAGCCGAATTCGGCGACGAGCATGGTGACCATGAAGGCACTGAGCGCGAGTTGCAGCCCGCTGTAGCAGCCGCCGGTGATGGCGAGGCCGAGCAGGCCGGGTTGCTCGCGCAGGGCGCGGAAGCCGGAGGCGCTGGCGCTGTTGAGCGGGAAGCCGGGTTCGCGGGCGCTGTCCCAGTGCCGGCGCAGCGGGGCGTAGGCCAGGGTGAAGCAGGCGATGACGCCGGCGGCGAGCAGGGCGGCGCCTTGCCAGCCGAGGTGCAGCGCCAGCGTGGGCAGAGTGAGGCCGGCCAGGGCGCCGCCGAGGGGCACGCCGGTTTGCTTGATGCCGAAGACCAGGTTGCGGCGGGCCGGGGGCGCCAGCCGGGCGAGGACCTGGGTGGCGGCGGGGTTGGTGAGGCCGTAGCCGAGGCCGGTGGCGAGCGAGCCGATGGCAATGCCGGGCAGGCCGCCGAGCGCCATGGCGGCGCAGGCGAAGGCGGCGCTGGCCAGGGCGATTTGGGTGCATCGGGCCGGGCCCCAGCGCCGTAGCGCGCCGCCGGCCAGGGCCGAGGTGCAGGCCGCCGCGCTGTAGATGAGCGCCATTTGCAACCCCAGCAGCCCGGCGCCGACGCCGAGCGTGGTGCTGGCCTGCGGTGCCATCACCGGCAGCAGGAAAACCGTGAAGGTGGCCAGGCCCTGCGCCGCCGTGGTGGCCAGCAAGGCCATGGGAAGGCCGGCGGCGCGCATCCGGCTCAGGTGCCCAGGAAGCGGCGGATGCGGTTGTATTTTTCGTCCGGTTCGCCGCCCAGGTGGAAGGTGCCGGAACAGCGCAGTACCGGCTTGCCATCCGCCGTGACGACGCATTGGCTGAAGGCGGTGCCGCGGCCGACCTTGAGGACTTCGGGCCGGGTTTGCACCCAGGCGCCGAGCTTGGCGGGGGCGATGAAATCCGTGGCCAGCGAGACGGTGACGACGAAGCGGCCGAGTTTGGCCACGTAGTTGGTGCCGCCGGTCAGCACGATATCGGCGAAGCTGGCCAGCAGGCCGCCATGCGCGACTTCCTGCGGGTTGCAGTGGCGCATTTCCACGCGGAAGCCGTAGAGGATGCCGTCCGCGCCTTCGGGCATGACGAAGAGCGGGCCGACCAGGTTGTTGAATACCGGCTTTTCGTAAGGCGGTAATTCGCGGAAGCCCGTGGGGGCGTCGGGGAGAGTGTGTTTCACCCCGGCAGTGTAGCGGCTGGCTCTACTTCTTGATATCCGCCGCGACGAGGACGCTGTGGCCTTCGGGCGCGAGCAATTCGGCCAGGGCGCGCAGGCCGGCGACACCGCAGGCGGTGTCCTGTTCGCCATTGCCGCCGGAGAGGCCGATGCCGCCGACGACTTCGCCATTCACCACGATGGGATAGCCACCGACGAAGACGGCGAACTTGCCATCAAAGCTCCACTGGATGCCGAAGGCTTCATTGCCCGGCAGCGCGGGGCCGTTGGGTGGGGTGTTGAACAGGTGGGTGCTGCGCTTGTGGCCGGCGGCGGTGAAGGCCTTGTTCCAGGCGATTTGCGGGCCGGTGACGCGGGCATTGTCCATGCGCTCAATGATGAGCGGGAAGCCGCCTTCGTCGGCGATGCAGCAGGTCTCAGGCACGCCGAGGCGGGCGGCTTCCGCCAGGGCGGCGGCGACCATGACGCGGGCTTCGCGCAGTTCAAGCTTGAGGGCGGTTTTCATGTCTTGGGCACCCAGGAGACGGCAACGTCGCCGCTGATGAAGGTTTGGCAGGCCATGCGCCAGCCCGCAGCGAATTGTTCTTCGCTGAGGTGCTTGCGTTCCTTGGGCTTGATGGCGTCGGTGTGTTCCTGCCCGGCTTCGATGCGGCATTTGCAGGTGCCGCAGAGGCCACCGCCGCATTTGAAGGGAATGCCGCCCTTTTCGCGGATGGAGATGCGAAGGAGACTGGTGACCTCCTTGGCTTCCACCTGCTTGTTGCCGTTGGTGATGAAGGTGATCTGCATCAGGCCGCGACCGGATGCAGGGCGGCGGGCATGGCGCCGAATTTGGTCAGGTGGCGCAACTCGGCGCGGGCGGCTTCCAGCGTGGCGAAGCTGGGGAAGAACTTCACCGGCACCTTGTTCAGCACCGGCGGTTCCCTGTCGTCCACCACATGAATGCGGGCGGCGCCGAGATTTTCGGTGATGACGAAGCGGGCCTTCAGCGTACCGGCGAAGCGGTATTCATAGGCTTCCACCGGGTTCAGGCCGGGGCCGATCTCGGTGTGGAATTGGCCGGGCTTGCTGGTGAGGATGAGGTAGCTCATCGGTCCTGCGTCAACGAAAGATCATGGTTGAGCCAGAGTTGGCAGCACAGGCGCCAGCCCGCGGCGATGCGCGGGCCGAGCACCTTTTCTTCCTTCCAATTCGGCGCGGGCAGGTTCTCGGCGCCTGCCAGGATGCGGCAGGCGCAGGTGCCGCACTTGCCCATGCCGCACTTGGCCTTCAGATGCGGGTGCGGGAACTTCTTGATGCCGGCGCGGACCACCAGGTTGGTGTTGTCCGCGACGGCTTCAGAGAAGAGCTGTTCCCCGACCTGGAAGGTGACGGTGGGCAAGGCTCAGGCTGCCATGTCCAGCTCGGCCAGGGAGAGATCCTTGGCCACGTAGTCGTTGTAGAGGGCGGTGGTGTAGAGCAGGCGCATCTCGGCGCCGATTTCGCAGATCTTCAGGCACTTCTGCTGCAGCTCGACCGTGGTGGCGTGTTCCAGCACGATCTGGTAGCCGCGCTCGCCGTGGATTTCGTCGGAGACGATGTGCAGGTCGAAGAACTCGACCTCCTCATCGGAGAAGCCGTACTTCTCTCGCAGCGTCGGCGTCTGGCGGCGGTAGATGCTGGGGACCTGGGATTCGAGGCCGACGACCAGGCCGGCGACGGCGACGATGGGGTCTTCACGCATCGCCACGCAGTAGCACCAGCTTTGCAGGGCGCGGGTGGTGGCGGACATGTTGTTCTCATCCTTCACGCGTTCCCGCGTGGTGCCGCAGGCTTCGGCGAAGCGGATGAGGAGGTCGGTGTGGCGGTCGCCGCCGATTTCTTCCTCGTACATGTTGGCGAGCAGGAAGTCCTTCGCCTCCTGGTACTGCGCCGGCATGCGGCCATAGACGTAGCCGAGGTAGTCGGCGAAGGGGCCGACGTAGTGGTAGTGATTCTCGGCCCAGCGGCAGAGGTGCTGGCGCGAGAGCTTGCCCGAGGCCCAGGCGACGCTGAAGGGCGAGGTATTGGCGGACTTGCCCTTGATGGCGTTTTCCAGCGCCGTGCGGAATTCGTCCTGGGTCATCAACGCGGTCATCGCCTGCTCTCCTGCCGGGGGTTGCTGAACTGCACTGTTGTATACGGCAAGGGCTGGGTCAAGCGGAGTTTGCCGGGTTTGGCCGGGTTATGGGGCGCTGCCGTATACGGAGGTGCTGAGCCGGGCCTGGCCCACCACGCGGCTGGCGGGGCCGATGGCGATGAGGGCGGCGTGGATATGGCCCTGGTTCAGCAGGTGCTCGGCCAGGGCGGTGCCGGCTTCCAGGGCTGCCGCCACCGTCGCTTCCGGCAGCGGGCCTACGGCGGTGGTGACGAGTTGGGCGCCGAGGTCGCTGTCGGGTTCCAGGCTGTTGGCGGGGGCGCGCTGGATGGCGGGGTGCTGGGCGTTGGTGGCATTGCCGATGAGGGTGGCGGCGGCATCGGCCTTGGCGGCGCTGGCGGCGAGGACGGTGACGGCGTCCGCAATGCCCAGCGAGAAGCTGCGGCCGGGCCAGCCGGAGGTGGCGATGCCGCGAATGGGGTCGGCCGACGCGATGCGGACCATGCCTTCCGACGCGGCCTGGCGCAGGCTGCGGACCAGGCCGATATGCAACGTGGCGCCGGGGGCGAGGTGGAGAGCGATGTCACCGCCATTGTTGATGTAGGCGCTGGTGAGGCCGGGGGTTTCGGCCAGGGCGGCGCAGAGATGGTCCGCCACCGCGCCGGCCACGGCGGCCATGGGGGTGATGAAGCCGCGGCGATGCGGCCAGCAGGCGGCGGCCATGCGGCGGGCCACCGGGTGCAGCAGGGCGGGCGGGTCCACCGCCAGGGGCGTGCGCAGCAGCGGCAGTTCCGCCGCCAGGGCGGCGAGCAGGCCGGTGAAGGCGGTGGTGGCGCGGGCGCGGGCCTCGGCCTGGGCGGCGCGGGTGCCGGCCAGGCCGATGACGATGTCGATGGGGCCTTCCTGCAGGTGCAGGCGGCCATCGGGCAGGATTACGGCGCTATGGGCCATGGGTTTTCGGGATGCGGCGCTTCGTGCCGGGCCTGGGCGGCGTATTCCGCCAGAATGCCCTGGGCCGGCTGGACGTGCTGCATGTGGCCGCCAAGCTGGGCGTAGAGCGCGGCGGAGAGGGTGAACTCGATGGGTGCGACCAAAGCCGGGGTGGGGACGTAGCCGAAGCTGTTGCGGGGCAGCCGGAGGACATCCGCCATGATGGTGATGCCGCCGCCGGGCCAGAGGTAGCAGGGCGCGCCGCCCATGGTGACGCGGACCTGGCCGGCCTGCACGGCGCGGGTGAGCAGGATGGGGTTTTCCGTGACGCCGGCGCGCAGCGAGCCTCCGGCACCCGCCATGAACAGGATGGAGGTGAGGGCGGGTTCGCAATTCTCGCCGATGCGGGCCACGGTTTCGGCCACCGCCGCGGGGGCTTCGGCTTCGCGCGGGTGCAGGTTTTCGTCGAGGACGACGTAGAGAAAATCCTCGCCGGTGGTGCTGGTGAGGAGGAGGCGGAGGCCGGGGCGGGCGATCTTGGGGTCGATGCTTTCGATGATGGAGAGCGGGTTGGTGATGTCGGTGCCGCCCCAGCCGGTGCCGGGATGCGCCACCTGGAAGTAGCGGCCGGGGGTGGAGCGGCGGCCACGGATGCGGATGCCGGAGGCGGGAATGTCCAGGCATTTGCCGGCCTGGTGCTCGGAGAGGACGCCGGTGATGTGGTCGTCCACCACGATCACCTCGTCCACATGGCCATGCCATTGCTGGGCGAAGATGCCGATGGCGGCGCTGCCGCAGCCGACGCGCATGCGCTGTTCCGGGCGGCCATTGACGATGGGCTGGGCGCCGGCCTGGAGCAGGATGGTGGCGCCGCCATCGATGCTGACTTCAACGGCTTCTCGGTTGGCCAGCGCCAGCATGGCGTTGCAGGTGGCGTTGCCTTCCTTCTTGCTGCCGCCGACGAGGTGGCGGACGCCGCCCAGCGAGAGCATCTGGCTGCCGTATTCGGCGCTGGTGACATGGCCGATTTGTTCGCCGCCGACGCGGATGGCGGCGGTTTCGTCGCCAAGGTGGCGGTCGGTGTCGATTTTCACCTTCAGGCCGCAATAGCTGAACATGCCTTCGGTGACGACGGTGACGGTATCCACGCCTTCATGCGTGCCGCCGACGATGAAGGGGGCGGGCTTGTAGTCGGGGTAGGTGGTGCCGCTGCCGATGCCGGTGACAAAGCTTTGTTCGCCGGATTCCAGCAGCACGAGAGGGTCGGTGCGGATGAGTTCGCCATCCTTGTTGGCGTAGCGGGCGCAGGCGCCGGCGCGGCCGGGGCGGATGCGGCAGAGCACCGGGCAGGCGTCGCAGCGGATGATGCCATCATTGCCTTCGCGGGCGCCGAACAATGCGGTGCGGTCACGCACGCGGGCGGGATCTTCGCGGTCAGTGGCCATGACGGATTGCTTCCAGCACGCGGTGCGGCAGGGCGGGGATGCGGGTGATGCGGGCGCCGGTGGCGTCTCGGATGGCGGAGAAGATGGCCGGTGCGGTGGGGACCAAGGCGGGTTCGCCAATGCCCTTGGCGCCGAAGGGGCCTTGGGGTTCGTGCGCTTCCACCAGGATGGTCTCGATCTCGGGCACGTCGCCGATGGTGGGGATGAGGTAGTCGTGCAGGTTCTCGGTGCGGCCGGGGAGGTATTCCTCCATCAGCGCCAGGCCGATGCCCTGGGCGATGCCGCCTTCCACCTGGCCTTCGACCAGGATTGGGTTGATGGCGCGGCCGACATCATGTGCCGCGACGATTTTCTGCAGATGGATGGTACCGAGTTGGAGATCGACCTCCAGCGCCGCCAACTGCGCGGCGAAGCCGTAGGTGGCGTAGGGAATGCCCTGGCCATTGGCGTCGAGCGGGACGGTGGGAGGGTCGAAGCTGCCGGTGCCTTCCAGCGTTGTGTCCAGCGCCAGGGGGTAGCCGTTGACGGTGAGGATGCCGTTGGTGAGGGCGAGCTGTGCGTCTGGCCCGGCATTGGCGCGGCGGAGGATGGCGGCGCGCAGGGCTTCGCCAGCGGCCTGGGCGGCGCGGCCACTGACAAAGGTTTGGCGGCTGGCGCTGGTTTTGCCGGCATCGGCGGTGAGGCCGGTATCGTAGAGCACCAGGTGGAAGGCGGCGGGGGGCAGGCCGAGGGCCTGGGCGGCGATTTGGGTGAGGACGGTGGTGCTGCCCTGGCCGATATCCACGGCGCCATTGTGGAAGGTGAGGCGGCCGGCGGGGGAGAGGGTGAGGCGCATGGTGCTGGGGTTGGACATGCCGGTATTGCCGATGCCGTACCACATGCAGGCAATGCCGACGCCCGCGCGGCGATGCGCGCTGTGGCGGCGGGCGGCGCGCAGGGCGTGCCAGTGTGGGCGCAGGGCTTCCAGGCAGGCGGCCAAGCCGACGCTGTGGTGCAGGGTTTGGCCGGTATTGGTGGTGTCGCCGTCGCGCAGCGCGTTGAGCAGGCGGAATTCCAGGCGGTCCAGGCCCGCCTTGTCGGCGAGTTCGTCCCACAGGGCTTCCTGGGCGATGGCGGCCTGGGGCACGCCGAAGCCACGGAAGGCGCCGCTGGGCGGGTTGGTGCTGAGGATGGCACGGGCGCGGGCGCGGACATGCGGCACGCGGTAGGGGCCCATGCAATGCACCGGCACGCGGCCCGCCACGGTGGGGCCCCAGGAGGCATAGGCGCCGGTGTCGTAGCTGCCCTCGAAGTTGAAGCTGGTGAGTCGGCCGGTGGTGTCGCAGCTGGCGCTGGCCTGGATATGGGCGGGGTGGCGCTTGGTGGAGGAGGCCAGGCTTTCGGGGCGGGAATAGATGGTGCGGACCGGGCGGCCGGTGAGCCAGGCGGCCACGGCGAGCATGGGCTGGAAGGAGACATCCAGCTTGCCACCAAAGCCACCACCACAGGCCGAGGGGATGATGCGGACGGAGTCCAGCGGAATGCCGAGGACGGCGGCGACCTCGTCGCGGTCCATGTAGGGCGCCTGGGTGCAGCCGTGGACGTGGATGGCGTCGCCATGGCGTTCGGCCCAGCCGGCTTCGGGCTCGATATAGCCGTGCTCGACGAAGCTGGTTTGCCAGGTGCCGGTGGCGGTGTGGGCGGCGGGCGGCTCGGCTTCGCCGCTGCGGAGGTGGCCGGTGGAGAGGACGTTGTCGGGCCAGCGGGGGTGCAGGGCGGGGGCGGTGAGGGCGGCCTCGGCGCTGATGGCGGGGAGTTCTTCCCAGGTGATGGGGAGGTCGGCCCAGGGGATGGCTTCGACCGTGGCGCGGTCGCCCAGCAGGGCGGCGACGCAGTCTCCGCGGTAGCGGGCATAGCCTTCGGCGAAGACGGATTGGTCCTTGATGTCGGGGTAGATGCCGAAGCTGTTGCGGCCGGGGATATCGGCGGCGGTGAGCAGGCGGGCGGGCAGGTGGGCGGCGCTGCCGATGCTGAAGCGGGCATGGGCGTAGGGGCTGCGGATGGGGCGGAGCCAGAGGGCGTTGGCGGGGGCGGTATCGGCGCCGAATTGCTCCTGGCCGGTGAGCTTGGCCAGGCCATCCAGCCGGGGGATGCTTTGGCCAACGGCGCCGGGGGGCGGGGTGGTGCTGGGCAGGCTGGTGGCGGCCATGACCGCCTGGATGATCTTGCGGTACCCGGTGCAGCGGCAGAGCACGCCGCCGAGGGCGGTTTCGGTTTCGGCGGCAGTGGGGTTGGGGGTGGTGGCCAGCAGCTCCATGGCGGCCATGAGCATGCCGGGGGTGCAGATGCCGCATTGCGCCGCGCCATGGGCGAGGAAGCTGGCTTGCATGGCGGCACCGAGGGGTTGGGCGGCGAGGCCTTCCACCGTGGTGATGGCCTGGTCTTGCGCTTGCGCCAGCGGGACGAGGCAGGCGCAGGCCTGGGCGCCGTTGAGCAGGATGGTGCAGGCGCCGCAGTCGCCGGCGTCGCACCCCACCTTGGTGCCGGTGAGGTTGAGGTGGTCGCGCAGCACCGCCGAGAGCCGGGTGGCGGGGGCGGCGGTGACGCTGTGGGCGGTGCCGTTGACGAGAAGGGTGGTCATGCCAGCGTCTCCAGCAGGCGGCGCAGCAGCGTGAGGGCGGCGTGGCGGCGATAGGTGGCGGGGGCGCGGACGTCGTCGATGGGGGTGAGGGCGTCGAGGTGCTCGGGCAGCAGCAGGGCCGGGTTGGCGGGTTGGCCGAGGAGCGCGGCTTCGGCCAGGGGCAGGCGCTGGGCCACGGCGGAACAGGCGCCGATGGCGAGGCGGGCGTGCTGGATGATGCCGTTTTCCACGTGGATGAGGGCGGCGGCCATGGCGATGGAGATGACCAGGTGGCTGCGAGCGCCGAGCTTGAGGAAGCCGGCGCGGGCGGTGGCCGGGGGAAGTGGGAGGAGCAGGGCCAGGGCGAGCTCATTCGGTGCCAGGGCGGTGCTGCGGTTGCCGTGCAGGAAGCTGGCCAGCGGCAGGGTGCGGCGGGCCTTGGGGCTGGCCAACTCGATTTCGGCGCCGAGGGTGAGCAGGGGCGGGACGCCATCAGCCGCCGGGGAGGCGTTGCAGAGGTTGCCGAGCAGGGTGGCGCGGTTTTGCACCTGGGCGCCGCCAACCTGGGCGGCGGCCTGTTGCAGCCCGGCGAAGCCAGGGGGCAGGGCGGCGCGGCGGAGTTGCGCCCAGGTGACCAGGGCGCCGATGCGGAGATGGGTGGCCGAAGCCTCGATGCCGTTGAGGCCGGGCAGGGCGGAGATATCCAGCAGCGGGCGCGGGGTGTGGCGCAACCAGGCCTGGGCGCCGGCTTCGGCGGGCAGGATATCGGTGCCGCCGGCCAGAACCTGACGGCCCGGCAGGGCGGCCAGCGCCGCTTCCAGGCTGGTGGGGCGAAGATAGTCTTGCTGCATCGCGGGATTCTAGGCGGATGCGGTGGCGAGGGCTAGCATGACCGAAAGGAGACTTGCCCATGGCTTTGGAACCCGCCGCCGGCCCCGCCAAGGGGCGCACCCTGGTACGCAATATCGGCCTGATGTTTTCCGGCGATGTGGACCGGCCCTTGCTGGATGCCGATGCCATTGTGGTGGAGGATGGCCGCATTGCCGCCATTGGCCGGCTGGCCGAGCTGCGCGGGCGCGGGCCGTTCGACCAGGAGATTTTCGCGCATGAATGCGCCGTGGCGCCGGGCTTGATCGACAGCCATGTGCACCCGGTGTTTGGCGACTGGACCCCGCGGCAGAACCAGATTGGCTGGGTGGAGAGCTTTCTGCATGGCGGGGTTACCACCATGGTGAGCGCGGGTGAGGTGCATCTGCCGGGCCGGCCCAAGGATATTGTGGGGTTGAAGGCGCTGGCCATTACCGCGCAGCGGGCGTTTTCGCTGGCCAGGCCGGCCGGGGTGAAGGTGATTGCCGGGGCGCCGATTCTGGAACAGGGCATGGTGGAGGCGGATTTCGCCGAGCTGGCCGCCGCCGGGGTGACGCTGCTGGGCGAAGTGGGCCTGGGCAGTGTGAAGGCCGGCTACGAGGCGCGGGAGATGGTGGCCTGGGCGCGGAAATACGGCATTCAAAGCACCATCCATACCGGCGGGCCGAGCATTCCGGGCAGCGGGCTGATTGACAAGGATACCGTGCTGGAAGCCGATGCCGACATCATCGGGCATATCAATGGCGGGCATACCTCACTCTCGGAGGCGCATGTTTGCGAGCTGTGCGAGCGCAGCACCCGGGCGATTGAGATTGTGCACAACGGCAATGAGCGCGTGGCGATTGCCGCGGTGCAGGCGGCGCGGGATTTGGGCGTACTGGGGCGGGTGATCCTGGGCACCGACAGCCCTGCCGGTTCCGGCGTGCAGCCCTTGGGGATTTTGCGGCTGATCTCGTTGCTGTCCTCGGTGGGGGGGATTCCGGCGGCGCAGGCAATTGGGCTGGCCACCGGCAATACGGCGCGCATCCGCAACCTGGATGGCGGCTTGCTGGAAGTGGGCCGGGCGGCGGATTTGATGTTCTTCGACCGGGCGCAGCACAGCGCCGGGCGGGATTTGCTGCACAGCATTGAGCTGGGGGACATTCCCGGCATTGGCATGGTGATGATCGACGGCACGGTGCGGGCGGGGCGCAGCCGCAACACGCCGCCGGCCGACCGGGTGCCGCAGATCATTGGGGCGTAGGGGAAAAGACCATGGCCGCGATCATTCGCAAGCTGGTGACGATTCTGGACGAGACCCGGATGGAGATGGGGCGGGCGGTGACGCCGCCGGTGCGGCGGGCGGTGGCCTGTGCCGTTATCCGCAACCCCTTTGCCGGGAGGTACCAGGAGGATCTTGCCGAGCTGGTGGCGCAGGGCGAGGAACTGGGCGCGCTGTTGGCGGCGCAGGCGCTGGCGGCGCTGGGCGTGCCGGGGGAACACGTAGAAAGCTACGGCAAGGCGGCCGTGGTGGGGGAGGCAGGCGAGTTGGAGCATGCCGCCGCCCTGCTGCACCCGAAGATGGGCGCGCCGGTGCGGGCGGCGCTGGGGGGCGGCGCGGCGCTGATTCCCTC
>CANFIE010000090.1 GCA_947446625.1 Acetobacteraceae bacterium
AAGACCCTGCTCCGCAAGGCCGACGAACGCTCCATCGCCGCCGTCTGGCACCGCATCGGCACACTACTCGGTGAGTTCTCTCCCGCCGAGTGCGCCAACTACCTCAGTCACGCAGGATACGCTTCAGTGTAAACGGATCATGCTCTAGAGCAATATCCGTTCTGATGGAATCATCCGAACGGATTTCTTGCTCTAATTTTAAATAGTTATAGAGCACGAAATGCGGCCGTCAGGGCGCATAGTGCTCTAAGCGTCCCTCACTCCAATGTCATGCGCGAAGCTGATCATCCACGCTTCATAGGCGCGGCGCACATTGGTGATGCTGTGGCTGCCCTCGGCAAGCTGCGCCAGCCACTCCTCGCGCCAGCCGTCGCCCATGTCGCGCCGCATGTGCGCCACATCCAGCTTTAGCCTGGCTGGCCGGCCCGCACCGCCGGCATATTCCACAAAGCAGGCCGCGGTGAAGGCCTTGTGCGCCCGCCAAACCTCACCGCTCCAGAAGTGGCGGTAGACGTGCATGATGCGGTCAATATTGCGCTTGCATTCAATGATGCTCGCCGGGTCGAGGTCTCGCCAACGGCCAACGGCACCGTAGAAACATAGGATGTCGTTGGCCAGGGGCGCGACCTCTTCATAGATGCAGATGCGCTTTTTGATCAGCTCGGCATTCAGCTGCTCGCGCCGCTTCAGCATCCAGCCGGCGATGAGGACGGTGATGGGCGTGGCCGCGCCCAACACCAGCTTCAGCAGTTCAACATCCAGCCATGCGGGAAGAACGTTCTGCATGTCCTGCTCCGAAGATCAACGCGGCGCAATTTGGCCTGTGGCAAGGCCCGGCGCAACGCCGGCGCAAGGCGCCTACTCCAGCACGGCGATCTGCTTGCGGGCAATCAGCTCGAAATCAATCTGTGCGCCCAGGCCCGGCGCGGTGGGCGCGTGGATCAAGCCCTGCGCATCCGGCGCCAAATCCTGCACCAGGCCGTACTTATGCGCGCCATCGGGCAGCAGCACCTCGAAGAAGGTGGTGTTGCGGATGGCGCAGCAGACATGGAGGTTGGCCACGTTGTTCAGGCTGTTGCCGCCATGGTGCACCTCGTAATTCATGCGGAAGGCTTCCGCAAGGTGCGCGGTCTTCATCAGCGTGGTGATGCCACCCTTCACCGCCACGTCGCCGCGCAGATAGTCGGTGGCCTGCATCATGATCCAGGGCGCGTAGCTTTCCAGGCCAGTGCAGGGGTATTCGGTGGCCATGATCGGAATGTCGAGCTTTTGCCGCAGCTTGACGTAGTTGGTGATGTCCTGGTCGTGCAGCGGGTCCTCGTACCAGAGGAAGCCAAGCGCCTCGGCGGCGCGGCCCACCTTCATGGCACTGGGGAAGTCGTACGCCCAGGTTGAATCCAGCATGATGTTGTAGTCGTCACCCACGCTTTTGCGCACCGCCTCGCACACCTTGATGTCCAGCGGCGGGTGCTGCGGCGGGTGGATCTTGTAGCCGGCCCAGCCATTGGCCTTGAACTGCGCGGCTTCCTCGGCATAGGCCTCGATGCTCGGCAACCGGGCGCTGCTGGCATAGGCCGGAATGCTGTGCCGTGTGGTGCCCAGCAGCCGGTGGATGGGCATGCCCGCCGCCTTGCCGGCCAAATCCCACAGCGCAACGTCGATGGCGCCAATCGCCCGCGTCGTCACAATCCGCGACCAGGGCCAGAGCGCGGCGTTGATCGCCTCGCGGTCCAGCGCGTTCTTGCCCATCAGCACGGGCTTGAGGAAACGGATCAGCCCCGGTCCGTCATTCACCGCCGTGTGCATGGCGGAACCGAGGAAGGCGTGGCCTTCCAGCCCGCTCTCGGTGCCGATGCGCAGCAGGCCGAGGGCGGAGGAGCCACCCTCCTGCTTGCTGGAGGCGTGGTAGCTGGTGGGGGGAATGTCGTCCCACGCGAAGAGCGTGAGCGAGACATGGGTGATCTTCATGGCGGCGTTCCTCCGGCCCGGGGCGGCCTTGTTGAAGCCAGCTTCGCAAGCCACCGCCAAGCGGGCAAGCTTGGCCCATGCATCACCTGCTTCTGGCTGATATCGGCGGCACCCATGCCCGGCTGGCGCCGTTGCTGAACGGCGCGCCCGGCCCGGTGACCACGCTGCGCCTGGCGGATTTCGCCAGCCCGGAGGTGCTGCTGGCCACCCAGCCCTACCGGCACGCGGTGCTGGCCGTGGCCGGGCCGGTGGCGGAAAACAGCGCCATGCTGACCAACCGCGGCTGGTATTTCAGCGGCGCGGCGCTGCGGGCGCATATTGTGAACGACTTCGAGGCGCTGGCCTGGGCGCTGCCGAGCCTGACGGCGGCCGAGTTGCTGCCGCTGGGCGGTGGCGCCGCGCCGCCGGGGGCACCCATGGCGGTGCTGGGGCCGGGCACCGGGCTGGGGGTGGCGGCAATGCTGCCGCCCGCCACCGTGCTGCCCGGAGAGGGTGGCCACGCGACCCTGGCGGCGGGGAATGACGCCGAGGCCGAGGTGCTGGCGCTGCTGCGCGGGCGATATGGCGGGCATTGCTCGGCGGAGCGGGTGCTTTCCGGCCCTGGGCTGGTGGCGCTGCATGCGGCGCTGGCGGAGTTGAGCGGGCGGGCGCCTGAGCAGCTGCCGCCTGGGGAGATTCTGGCCCACCACCCGGAAACCCTGGCCATGTTCTGCGCCATGCTGGGCGGCTTTGCCGGCAATGTGGCACTGACCTACGGCGCGCGGGGCGGGGTTTTCCTGGCCGGGGGCATTTTGCCACGGATGCCGGGCCTTCTGGCGGCCTCGGAGTTTCGTGCCCGGTTTGCGGCCAAGGGGCGCATGGCGCCCTATTTGGCCGGTATTCCCACCTGGCTGATTTTGCACCCCAACCCGGCGCTGCCCGGCCTGGCGGCACTGGCGAAACGGCTTGCATTTTGAAAGCCTCTGGCTTTCATTCTGCAAGTCATGCCGCCCCGCACCAACTTTGCCACCATGCGCTGCCCCGTTGCCCGCACCATGGCGGTGGTGGGCGAACGCTGGTCGATTCTGGTGCTGCGTGAGGCGTTTTACGGCGCCACGCGGTTTGACGAGTTCGAGCGCAACCTCGGCATCGCCCCCAATATCCTCAGCGCCCGGCTGCGGTCACTGACCGAGCATGGCGTGCTGGAAAAGCTGCCCCATGCTGGCGGCTACCGGATTACCGAAAAGGGCCGCGACTTCTTCCCCGCCTTTCTGGCGCTGAAGCGCTGGGGCGACCGCTGGATGACCGATGAGCGCGGCCCGCTGATTGTGCTGGAGGAGCGCGAGACCGGCCGTGAAGTGACCGCGCCACCCGTATTGGCCAGCAATGGCCAACCCCTGATGCCCGAGCATGTTCGCGTGCTGCCCGGCCCCGGCGCCAATAGCGCCATTCGCACCCGCTTCCCGCCCAAGGATTGCTGACCCCATGCCCGATGGCACCACCGCCCTAGCTCCCCTGCCCAGCCGGGGTGAGATGGCCCGCCGCATTCTGGTGCTGGCCGCACCCACCACGCTGGGCGCCGCCATGCAAAGCGCCTGCATGCTGGCGGAAACCTGGCTGGCGGCGCGCCAGGGTACGGCGGCGCTGGCCGGCTGGGCCGTGGTGCTGCCCTTCAGCCTGCTGTTGGGCATGATGTCGACCGGCGCCATGGGGGGCGGGGTTTCCTCCGCCGTGGCGCGGGCGCTGGGGGCGAAGAAGCCGGACGAAGCCTCTCAGCTGGTGCGGCATGCGCTGATCATCGCCTTCGTCTTCGCGCTGCTGTTCATCATTCCGTTGGCCATCTTCCCCACGGCGGTGCTGGGCCTGGTGGGCGGGGCCGAGGCTGCGGCCGCGGCGGCAACCTATTCCATGCTGACCTTTGGCGCCGGGGCGCTGCCGGCCTGGTTTTCCAACGTGCTGGCCAGCGTGCTGCGCGGCGGCGGCAAGCATGCCCTGGCCACGCGGGCGCAGCTGGTGGCCTGGCTGTGCTACCCGCCCCTGGCCTTTGTGCTGATGGAAACCCTGGGCATGGGGCTGCCCGGCCTGGGGCTGGCCTTTGCGCTGTGCATGGCGGGCGGCGCGGCGGCGCTGGCGGTTACCGTGCTGCGCGGCGGCGCCGGCTTCACCCCGGTGCTGCGCGGGCCGGTTTCACCCACGCTGTTCTGGAAAATCCTCTCGGTGGGGCTGGTGGCTTGCATGATGGCCAGCATCTCCAACCTCACCACCATTCTGGTGACGGCGCAGATCAAGACCCAGGGCGCAGCGGCGGTGGCGGCCTATGGCGTTTCCGCCCGGCTGGAATTCCTGATGATTCCGCTGGCCTTCGGCGTGGGTGCGGCGCTGACCGCGCTGGTGGGCCGCGCGGTTGGCGCAGGAGACTGGCCGCTGGCCCGCCGCACCGCCTGGGTGGGCACCTTCATGGCGCTGGCCGTGACGGTGCCGGTGGCGCTGTTCGTGGCGCTGTTCCCCGCCACCACTGCCGCGTTCTTCTCGCATGACCCGGAAGTGCAGGCCATTGCCACCAGGGCGCTGCGGATTGTCGGGCCGGCCATGCCCTTCTTCGGCGGCGGCATGGCGCTGTACTTCGCCTCCATCGGCGCGGCGCGCATGGGCCACCCGGTGATTGCCGGCTTCAGCCGCATTGCCATTGCGGTGGGCGGCGGCTGGTGGCTGGCGGAAAACGCCGGGATGGGGCTGGAGGGCCAGTTGATTGGCGTGGCGCTGGGGATCACCGCCTTTGGGCTGATCAATGTGGTGGGCGTGCGACCGGGGATTTGGCGGAAGCGTTAGAGCAATATCCATTCTGCTGGAATCAGCGGAATAGATTTCTTGCTCTCGTTTCAAGTATTTATAGACTGACAAGCGCCCTGGCGGGCACTTGGCGCTCTATTCGGCGGTCAGCAGCCCGTCTCGCACCAGGGCTGCCATTTGCTGGCGCTGCTGGGCCAGGAAGGCGCCGAACTCGGCGGGTGAGTTGCCCAGCGGCACCTGACCCACCGCGGCCAGGCGCTGGGTTACCGCCGGCTCGCGCAGCGCGCCCACCGCCGCCGCATGCAGCCGGGCCTGAATGGCGGGCGGCGTGCCGGCCACGGTCCAAAGGCCGATCCAATCATTCCAGACGAAGCCGGGGAAGCCTTGCTCGGCCACCGTCGGTACTTCGGGCAGGTTGGGCAGGCGCGCGGCGCTGGCCACCGCCAGGGCGCGCAGCCGGCCTTCCTGCACCAGCGGCACCGCCTGCGGCAGGGTGGAGAAGGTGAAGGCGGTCTCCCCGGCCAGCAGCCCGGCCATGGCGGGGGCGCTGCCCCGGTAGGGTACATGGGTGCCGCGCAGCCCGGCGCGTTGCAGCCACAGCGCGGCAGCCTGATGCGGTGCGGCGGCAATGCCGCTGCTGGCATAGGCCGGCGGCACCGTCTGCGCCCGCATCCAGGCGACGAATTCAGGCAGGCTGCGCGCCGGCACCGCTGCATTCACCACCAGCACCAACGGGTTGACCACCAACTGGGTCAGCGGCGCGAAGGCGGTCGCGTAGTCGAAGCTCAGGCCCTTCAGTAGCGTGGCATTGGCGGCGTGGGGCGAGGCATCGGCCAGCAGGGTCAGGCCATCGGGCGCCGCCTGGGCTACCGCCGCGCAGCCAATGCTGCCCGAGGCACCGCCGCGATTTTCCACCACCACCGGCTGGCCCAGCGTCTGGCCCATGGGTCCGGCGATAAGGCGCGCGGGTGTATCCACCCCGCCGCCGGGGGGCCAGGCCACCACCAGGCGCAGCGGATGCGCCGGCCAGGGGGCAGGCTGCGCCTTGGCAGCGCCGAAGGGCAGGGCAGCGAGGAGCAGGCGGCGCGGGATCATCATGGGCCAAGGTTCGCGACCGGCGGCCCGGCAGTCCAGTGGCATTTGCGTAGGCGGGCGCCGTGCCAGCCGCCAAGTGCCGCTTCGTCGGGCAGGCTGCACCGGGCTTTGGCCAGAGGTGGGGGGGGTGGGATTGGCGGCGGGGCGAATGTGACTTAGCAGGGCGGCAACGCATTTCGCTCGGAGGAACCGCATGCCCCAACAACATGCCGCCATCATCGGCTGTGGCCTGATGGGCTGCGACATTGCCGCGATTTTCCTGGCCGGTGGCTGGCGGGTAACCGCGGTGGAGCCCAACCGCGCGCATTGGCCGAAGGCGCTGGAGCGCATGGCCAGCAGCATCGGCCAGTTGGAGGGCGACCCGGCCCGCACCGCCAATGCCAGCATTGTGGAGAATCTCAGCGATATCGGCTGGGCCGATGTGGCCGTGGTGGTGGAAGCCGCGCCGGAGAAGCTGGCGCTGAAGCAGCAGGTATTTGCCGAGTTGGACAAGCTGGTGCCCGCCGGCATTCCCATTGCCAGCAATGCCAGCGGCTATCGGATCACTGACATTGCCGGCGACTGCGCCAGCCGAGACCGCATGGCCAACCTGCACTTCTTCCTGCCCGCCCACCTGGTGCCGGGGGTTGAGGTGGTACAGGGCGAGCATACCGAAAAGCAGGTCTGCGATACGCTGGCAGAAATCATGGCCAGCCTGGGCCGCGTGCCCATTCGCGTGGCGCGGGATGTGCCGGGCTTTCTGGCCAATCGTATCCAGCATGCGCTGATGCGCGAGGCGTTCAACGTGATCGACGAAGGCCTGGGCACGGCCGAGGATGTGGACAACGCGGTGCGCTACTGCTTCGGCTTCCGCTACCTCTCGGCCGGGCCGATCATGCAGAAGGAGCTGGCCGGCCTGGAGACCCAGCTGGCCGCCGCCGCGACGATCTACCCCAGCCTGCACAACGGCACCGAGCCAAGCCCGACATTGCAGAAGCTGGTGGCCGAGAACCGCCTGGGGCCGAAGACCGGGCGTGGCTTCTGGGAATGGACCGATGAGAAGGCCGCCGCCGAACGCGCCCGCTACGAGCGCGCCCTGCTGGCCAGCATGAAGGTGCTGAAGGGCGAGTAGCGCCTCATTCGTTGTCGGTATCGCCGCGGCGGGACCAGGCGATGAAGGCGAGGCCGACGACACCGAAGAGCAGGGCGTGGGTAACAGCGCCCTGCACAGCGTAGCTCATCGAGAAGAAATCCATCGAGTTGCTGTCGCGCCAATAGTTGTACAGCCCGCCGAGGAGGCCGTAGGCGATCAGCCCCACGCCACCGATCATGGCCTTGCGGCGTGGCTGAGGCGTATCCTCCATGGTGGCAACCCCCTGGTGGCGCGGCGCAACCTTCAATGGCAGCGCATTCGTTGCATAGCCGAACGCCGCAGCCCCGTCACCCCGCCGTGCCGCTGGGCCCGGCGATCCGCAGCGTGCCGCCCCATTCCTGCAGCATGTCGCCACCCGGAATGCTTTCGGCAGCGCCATTGCCGGGCTGCACCAGCACATCCGGGCGCAGGGCGCGGATGGTATCGGCGGCGCTGCCACGCCCCAGGGCGGTGACCAGATCCACCAGCGGCTGCTCGGCCAGGGTGGCGGCCTCGGGGCTGTCGAGCGCGCCAGTGACGCCCAGCACCAGTCGGTCGCACCAGCCGCGTGCCTGGGCCAGCAGGGCATGGCCGGCGGGGGTGAGAAGTTGCGCCGCATCGCCGGCCAGGAAGCCCACGCGCAGGCCGCGCCGGCGCCAGCGCTCGGCGCGTTCCACCGCCTGGCCCCGGCTGCTGAGCTTGCGCAGCGCCAGCCGACCAGGTGTCAGCACCTCCAGCAACTCGTCTTCCCGCACCACGGCAATGCCGGTTTTGCCCATGGCAATGCCCGCCGCCAGCGCCGCCAGCCGGGTTACCACCGGCAGGCTCAGGCCAGCGGCCAGCCCGGCCGCGGCCACGCCCACCACCACATCGCCAGTGCCGCTGCTGTCCAGCAGTTCGGCGGCGTCACCGCCCACCTGGCGGACGCTGTCGGTGCCCGGGGTGGCGCCGGCCTGCACCAGGGTCAGGCCTTCCTCACCCCGAATCACCAGCACGGCGCCGAAGCCATGCACGGCGCGCAGGGTCCGGGCGGCGGCCAACACCTCATCGGCGGTGCCCACCGGCAGCCCGGTTGCCTCGGCCAGTTCCTCGCGGTCGGGGATGATGAGATCCGCCCCGGCGAAGCGGGCATGGTCGCCACCGCGCGGGTCCACCACCACCTTGCGGCCACCGGCATGGGCGGCGGCGATGAGGCGGGCGGGGGTGTCGCCGGTCAGCACGCCCTTGCGATAGTCGCTCAGCACCATTACCGCCGTGGCGGCGGCGGCGTCGCTGGCAATGCGGATCAGGCGGTCGGCCAGACGGGGGTGGATCGCGGCCACCTGTTCCTGGTCGGCGCGCAGAATTTGTTGGCCGGAGGCGACGAAGCGCGTCTTCGTGGTGGTAGCGCGACCGCCCTGCACCAGCAGCCAGGGTTCCACGCCGGGCTGCCCGCCGATGAGGCCGGTGAGGTCGGAGCCGGCCTGGTCGTCACCGACCACCGAGACGAAGGCCACCGAGGCGCCAAGCGCCGTAAGGCAGCGCACCACATTGCCGGCGCCACCGGGCATGGCCAATTCGCGCTCAACCGAAAGGATGGGAACCGGGGCTTCCGGGCTGATGCGCTCGACCGTGCCGTAGACATAGCGGTCCAGCATGGCGTCACCCACCACCAGGGCGGTACCCCGGCGCAGTTGCCGCACCGCCTCGACCAATTCGGTCAGGCTTGGTTCGGGGGTGGCGGGAATTCCTGGCGCGTCGCCTTGCATACGGTTGCGGTAGCGCATGGCAAGGCCGGGTGGCAAGCCGCGCCGCACCGCGCCCACCGCTATTTGCCGCGCTGTGTTCCAGGGCCTGCCCGTCGGTAAGCCTTCCTTCAGGCCAAAGGCGGAGTTTACCGGGCCCAGGAACCCCATTGCCCCATGCACAGCCAGGCCAGCCCCGCCCCCACCCGCAGCACCCTGTTGGAAGCCGCCCGCCGCGCCACCGCCGCGCCGCCGGGCCGCGTGGCGCTGCATCTGGCCGGGCTGCCCAGTGCCGCGCATCGGCGCCGGGTGCTGAAGGTGCTGCTGCAGGATGCCGCCCAGGCCGGCGGCGGCCAGGTATTCGAGACCACTGACGGCGCCATGCTGCTGCTCGGCGCGCAGGAAGCCGCCGCCGCCCGCGCCAGCCAGGCCCTGGGGCGGTTGGCCGGGCCGCAGCCGGTGGTGGCGCAAACCTGGCGCCTGCCGCAGGACGCCGCCCCGCTGCTGGCCTGGGTGGAGGGCGCCAACCTGGGCCCCGGCGCCGCACCACCCGCGCCGTCGCCCAGCATTGCCGGGCTGGATGCGCTGCTGGCCGGGTTGCGGCCAGACCGGGTGTTTCGCCGCCAGGCGATTCTGCGGCTGGGGCAGGAAATGGCGCTGCCGGGGCGGCGGCTGGTGCTTTCCGCCGCCGCGCTGACCGCCGAGCTGGGGCCGCTGGCCGAGGATGCCGATTTGCGTCGCCATGCCGAGGACGCTCTGGCCCGGCTGCTGCCGCGGATGGTGGGCACGCCAGGGCCGCTGAACCCGCCCGGCGTGCTGCTGCTGCCGCTGCCGGCCGAGACCCTGCCCGGCCCGGCACCGCGCCCCGGGCTGGTGGGGGTGCTGCCGCTGCACACCGCCGCCAACCCCGAGGCGCTGGCCGAGCGCCGCGCCGCCCTGGCCGAATTGGGCTGGGGCCTGGCCATTGCCGGACTGGACGCCACCGCCCTGCCGCTGCTGCAACCGGAACATCTGGCGGCGGACTGGCTGCTGCTGCAGTGGTCGCCGGCGCTGGCGCGGTGCGGCTTTACCCCCGGCCCGGCGATGGCGGGCAGTTGCATTCTGGGTGGCACCGATGCGCCCGAGGCCCTGGCCTGGGGCATGGCCCAGGGCATCACCCGCTTTGCCGGACCGCATGTGGAAACCGTGCTGGCCTCGGCCCGGCTGACCGGCTGCCGCGAGGCGGGCGAGTGCACCCAGCGCCAATGTGGCGAGCGTGCCGCCGCCACCGCGCCCGCCGCCCGCACCGGCTGCCGCAACCTGGCCCTGCTGGATGCCACCCTGCCCCTGCCCAAGGCAGCCACCGCATGAATGCCCTGACCGCCCCGCAAACCGCCGCCATGCTGACCCAGGCGCTGGGCCGCAGCGGCCCGCAGGATGCCCTGGCCCTGGCTGCCCTGGTACGGGAGGCCGTGGCCGCCGGCGCCGAGCGGCAGGCGCTGCATCTGCGCATGTCGGGGCTTTCGGACCGGCTGAAGGGTGAGCACCATCACCGCCTGGTGCGCGAGGCGCTGGAGCCGCTGCTGCGGCCTACCCGGTCGCGCCTGTTCGAGCTGCCCAATGGCGATGTGGTGGCCGTGGTACCGCCGCGCTCGAACCATGTAGATACGGTGAAGGCGGCGCTGGATACGCTGTTTGCCAATGAGGCCGAGTTCATCGAGGGGGCGTACCGGAGCCTGCGCCTGCCGCAGCAGGCCGCCGCGCTGCTGGCGGTGGTGGAGGATTCGCTGGGCCCGGGCAGCGAGGCGGCGGAACCACCCCCCGCCGGCCATGGCTTTGACAGCATGGCCCTGGCCGAGTTGGAGCGCGTGCTCACCTCGGCCAGCCTGGCGGCGCATGTGCGCCAGCGCCCGGTGTGCCGGCTGCGGCCGGGCGGTGAAGGGCCGGAGCCGGCCTGGCAGGAATGCCGGGTGGCCTTCACCGAGCTTTGCGCCACACTGCTGCCAGGCCGCGACCCCAGCGCCGCCCCCTGGCTGCGCCGCCGGTTGCGCCGGCTGATCGACCGCCGCCTGCTGGCCGAGTTGGCCCGGCCGGAGGATGTGCGGCGGATGGGGCGGATTGGGCTGTCACTCACCATCGCCGGACTGACCGAGCCGGAGTTCATGCGCCTGGACGGCATGTTGGGGCATGAGGCCCGGCGCGACGTGACACTGGGGCTGCCAGTGGCGGAATTGCTGGCCGACCCCGAGGGGTTTGCCTTTGTGGCCGCCTTCTGCCGGGGCCGCGGCTACCGACTGGCCTTGGAGGAGGTGGAGGCCGCCACGCTGCAACTGCTGCCGGTGGCGCGGCTGGGGATTGATCTCATCAAGCTGCGCTGGTCCCCGGCGCTGGCGCTGCTGGGCGCCCAGGCCGCCGCGCTGCTGCCCAGCCACCCCGATGCCGTGGTGCTGACCGGGGTGGATCGCGCCGCCGCCATTGGCTGGGGCTGGGAGCAG
>CANFIE010000091.1 GCA_947446625.1 Acetobacteraceae bacterium
CTACATCTTTACCGTGCTGGGCAGCGATATCGCCGGGCACAGCATGGTCGGCAGCAGCACGGTCACCCTCACTATCGACCACACCGCGTCGGTCGCAGCCATCACCTCCGCTGGTGGGTTGAGCAATGCGCCGACCCACAGCATCAGCGGCACGGTGAGCGACGCGCATCCGGGCACCACTGTGCTGATCTACGACAATGCCGGCGATACGCCCATCGGCTCGGCCACGGTGGATGGTAGCGGCCATTGGTCCACCAGCGTTACCCTGGTGGGTGAGGGTGCCCATCTCCTGGTGGCGAAGCACACCGACGCCGCCGGCAATATCGGCAGCAGCGCGCCGCTGGTGTTCACGCTGGATACCACCCCGCCCGCGGCGCCGCTGCTCGGCGGCGTGGCGCCCGATACTGACATTGCCGGCGACGCCGTTACCAGCGCGCACACGCTGAGCGTGACCGGCACGGCCGAACCTGGCGCCAGCATCGCGGTAACCGTGACCGGTGCCGGGCATAGCTACCACTGGTCTGCCATCGCCGATGCAAGCGGCGCCTGGACCGCCGATGGCGCGGGCGATGTTTTGGCCGATGGCGCGTACACCGCCACCGCCATCGCCACCGATGCCGCAGGCAATGTGGGGCCGAGTCTGGGCAGCCTGCCCTTCACGGTATTCGCCGGCGCGCTGACGCAGGTGCTCGTAACCTACCACGGCACGCTGGATGGTGGCCTGGGCAACGACGACCTCAGCACCAGCCAGGGCGGCGCAACCCTGAACGGCAACTATGGCGATGATACGCTGACGGGCAGCGGCTACGAGGACAGCCTGCATGGCGGCAGCGGCGATGACAGCCTGACCGCCAGCGGCGGCCACAGCCTGCTGGATGGCGGCACGGGCGACGACACGCTGGTCTCCTCGGGTTATGGCGACAGCCTGCTGGGCGGCGACGGCGATGACAGCCTGAGGGCCAGCGGCGGCAACAGCACGCTGGAGGGCGGCAGTGGCGACAACAACATTCACGCCGATGGTTGGGGCAGTGTTCTCACCGCCGGCAATGGCCACAACATCGTCACCGGCAACGTCGGTGGCGGCAGCATCACCCTGGGCGATGGTGGCAACGACGTAACCGCCACGGGCTATGGCAACCACATCACCACCGGCAGCGGTGATGACATCATTCGCCTGGGCATTGGTGGTGGCAATGTGATTGATGCCGGCGGCGGTACCGATACGGTGCTGTACAGCGGCATCAGCGACCAGTACCGCACCACCCACAACCAGGATGGCAGTTGGACCGTGCAGGGGCCGAAGGGCACCGACACGCTGCGACATGTGGAGGTGATACAGTTTGCCGATACGGTGCCGACCCCACCCGGGCCGGAGATGCATAGCGAGACCTTGGCTGCGCTGCAGGATGGCGCCACCGGGCTGGGCAATGTGCTGGCGAACGACCTGCCGCCGCCTGGTGCGGTGCGGCTCTTCGTCACGGGGTTCCATATCGAAGGGCATGACTACCACGCTGGTGACACCGCCACCTTGGCGGGTAATGCGCTGTTCAGCATCGACGCTGATGGCAATGTGACGCTGGACCAGCGCAATGCCTTCGACAACCTGGCCGCCGGCGCTACCCGCGCGCTGACCTTCAGCTACACGGTCAACACCGCCGCTGATGGCAGCGGCTTGCACGCGGCAGGCGATGCCAGCATCGAACTCACCGGCTTGAACGATACGCCCACGGTCGGTGCTGACCATCTGGCGCCAGATGCTGGTGGCGCACTCGGCAATGTGCTGGCGAATGACCACGACCCTGACGCCGGTGATGTGCTGCATGTCACCAGCTTCAGCATCGAGGGCTTTGTGAATGTCGGCGCCGGCACGTTTGTGACACTGGCAAGCGGTGCGACCTTCACCGTTCAGGGCAATGGCAGCGTTACCCTGAACCAGGGCCACCACTACGACAGCATTGCCCAGGCGCTGGAGATTCCCTTCAGCTACACGGTGAATGACCGCGCCGATGGCAGCGGCCTGACCGCGACTGGCGATGCCAGCATTACGCTGCAGCCATTGCCCGTTGGTACCGGCAGCACGCAATCCACCAGCCTGAATGACCAGGTGCTGAACGGCACGCCGGGCAATGACGTGCTCTCCGCCACGGGTTGGCACGAGACCATCAATGGTTATGCAGGCGACGACATCATCAATGGTGGTAATGGCCAGGCGACGATTGATGCTGGCGACGGTAACAACCAGATCACCGTGCATGGCGGAGCGAACCACATCACCGCCGGCGATGGCGACAACCTTGTCATCAGCTCCGATGGTGATGCGCATGTGCAGCTTGGTGATGGCACTGAGACCATCACCCTCGGTGGCTATGGCAACGAAGTGGAGATTGGCGCCACGCCGGATGGCACGGTCAGCACCATCATCGCCGGCAGTGGCGGCGCCCATGTGGTGACGCATGAGGGCTTGGCCGATGGCGATGTGCGCATCGTCCTGGCCGGCCATAACAACACGGTGGCGACTGGTGACGGCGACAATGTGGTGCAGGGCGCGCAGGGCAGCAGCCGCATTGCGGTGGGTGATGGCGACAACCTGGTGGATATCCAGGGTTACGGCAACAGCATCTCCACCGGCAGCGGCCACAATGAAATCCACGCCGGCAGCGGCAACGACACGGTGGTGAGCGGTGGCTTTGACAGCATCTGGCTCAGCGGCTGGGGTAATGTGGTGGATGCCAGCGCTGGGTTGAGCCTCAGCGTGCATGGCGGCGACGGCAACGGCTTGTTCATTGCTCCCACGGCACCGAGCGGGCTGGAGGTGATTTTCGACTTCCACGCCAATGCCGGGGACCACCTGCGCTTTGCCAGTTCGGCTGAAGGCCATCTGAGCTTCCATGCCGATGCCGGAGACCTGGAGGTGCTGGTGAATGGGCAGGAAGTGGTGACGCTGATCGGCTATGGCAGCGACGCCGCCCAGGCCGCCCTGTTGGCGCAGCACAGCCTGGTGTTTGGGTAGAGCCGAGGCGCCGGGCGGCGGATGCTGCCCGGCGCCTTAAGGTCGCCACGATGATGTATTGGAGCGTCGACCCCGTGTCGGCGGAAGTACATCGCTCGAATTTGCTGCTTCCATGATACCGAAGCAATGTGGTCAGCCCTCGCAGCGCCATGCCCTCAGGCGAATTTTTCAGAGCTGCCTCAACAGTTTCTGCCCTAGAGCAATATCCATTTTGATGGAATCATCAGAACGGATTTCTTGCTCTAGTTTCAAATAGGTATAGAGCACGAAATGCGCCCAACAGGGCGCATAGTGCCCTAGCAGGCTGCTGAAAAGCTATCTGCGTTTGGCGGTGAAGGTGGTCTCGTCGCCGTTGTCGAAGCGGATTTCGCCGGAGATGGTGGCATATCGGTGACCAGGTCCATGCGCCGCCGCGCATCAAGGGCGAAGTCCACGTCGGTGGTGGCCAGCAGACCGGATTGGATTTGCACGCCAGCGGCCGCTTCCTAGGCGAACAGCGCATTCGTCCCGACAAGGGCAACCCGCGGCCCAAGGATGCCCAAAGCCATCCAGGCGCCGCGCAATGCGCGCCACAACATCGGGCACACGGTTGATGCCCAACGCGATATTCACCGGCGCCATCTTCTTCAGGCGTTCGGCCAGTCCTTTGACGGCATCTTCATTCGGCGCCTTGCCTGCACGGAACGCAGCCTCGACCGCTTCCGTCTCGGCGGTGCGGCGGCCGAGGCTGCGCTCCACTGAGCCGCGCCACCCTCTGGCAAGCCAGGCCGTGGCGCGGCAGATTGCCCGCCAACAAAATCGAGGAATCGCCCATGCAACGCCGCGCCCTGCTCGCCGTCGGCCTGGCCATGCCCTGCATCGCCCGTGCCCAGGGGCAATATCCGGAACGCCCAATCCGCCTGGTGGTGGCCTGGCCGCCCGGTGGCGGGGCGGATACCCCGGCGCGCCTGGTGGCGCCGCACATGGCGCGCGTGCTGGGCCATCCCCTGGTGATTGAGAACCGGGGTGGCGCGAGCGGCGCCATCGGGACCGGGGTGGTCGCCCAGGCGGCGCCGGATGGCTACACCCTGCTGGCCGATACCTCCTCCTTCGTCACCAACAGCCTGACAGTGCCGGGGCTGGGCTATGATTCGGAAAAGGCCTTCACGCCGGTGTGCAAGGTGGTGGACAGCCCGCTGTTGCTGGTGTGCCGGCCAGACTACCCGGCCCGCACCCTGGCCGAGCTGCTGGACCGCATTCGCACTGAGGGCGGCAAGCTGCCCTATGCGTCCTCAGGCAATGGCGCCGGCACCAACCTGGCCACCGTGGTGCTGCTGCAGCGCGCGGGGCTGAGCGCGACCCATGTGGTGTATCGCGGCGGGGCACAGAGCGTGCTGGGGGTGCTGGGTGGGGAGACGGTGTTCACCTTCTCTACCCTGCCGCAGGCCACGCCGCTGGTGCGCGAGGGCCGGTTGCGGGCATTGGCGGTGGGTACGGCACAACGCATCGCCGCCCTGCCGGAAGTGCCTACGGTGGCGGAGCAGGGCTGGCCGGGCTTTGCCTGGTCAGAGATGCTGGGCTTTCACCTGCCGGCCGGCAGCCCGCCGGAGGCCGCGCGCCGCCTGGCCGCCGCCACCGAGGACGCGCTGCGCCAGCGGGAGGTGCAGGACCGGCTGGGGCAGATTGGCATGATCCCTGCTTTTCTGGGGCCGGAAGCCTTCGCCGCGGAAATGGCCGGCCATCGGCAGACCATTCGCGGCCTGCTGGCCAGTGGCGCCTTGCAGCGCGATGCGTAGCGGCTGATTGCGGCCTGCGCGACGCTTGCTGATGCGCCAACAGCCATGAATGGCTGAGATGGCGTCCGGGATGTGGCGGTAGGCGCTGTAGTCATGGCGGCGGCCACCACGCCGTCCCGCGCGGTTAAGTATTTGCCGATACTGCCTGCTGCGGCTCCCGCCTGATAGCTAATGCCAGCACCGTGCCGTCGGGCGAGCGGACAACCGCAACGCGCGCGCGAATGAACACGGCGCAAGCATCGCAACCCTTTTCATCTCTCGGCATCGTGCCTCGGTGCTGCCGAAAGGCCGCGTCTGCAGGCGGGCGCAACAATTGAGAGTTCGCATGCCGCGCTTCAAATCCATTACCGCCTGCATGCGTACATGCGTACGCGCAGCGCTGGTCGCTGCTAGCCTGTTGCTCAACGCCTGCGGTGCCATACCGGCAAAGGCGCCCGGCGCGGCCGATGCGTTGGAACGCCACACCCAGTTGGCCCAGGCTCTGGACGGTGCGCCATTGCTGGCGGGCAATCAGGTGGAATTGCTGCGCGATGGTGCTGAAGCCTTGCCGGCGATGTTTCGTGCCATCGCCGCAGCGCGCGACCACGTAAACCTGGAATTCTACGGCCTTGAGGATGTGCAGGTGCCAGGCCAGCCGGGTAGCCTGTTCACCCTTCTGGCGGAACTGCTGCGTGCCGGCGTTGCCGTTACCATCCTGTATGACAGCTTCGGCAGTGCCGATACGCCGGCTATATCCTTCGCCACCCTGCGTCAGCTCGGCGCCCGGGTGCTGGCGTTCAACCCGCTGCACCCGTTTCAGGCGCGCCGGCATTGGGCGCCGAATAATCGCGATCATCGCAAGGTGCTTATCGTCGATGGCCGCATCGCCTTCATGGGCGGTATCAACCTGGCGCGCGTGTACGAAGCACCTTGCCACACCGCAACCGCACTCAGCAACGTCGTGGCGGAAGGTGCGGGTGCCTGCTGGCGCGACACCAGCCTTCGCCTGCAAGGGCCAGCGGTGGCCGCGTTGCAGCAGATGTTCCTCAACAGTTGGGCAGCGCAGGAAGGCGAGGCCCTGCCGCCGCGCAACTGGTTTCCGTCCCCCGCATCGGGCGGCACCGCGCAGGTGCGGATATTGGCGAGTGCCCCGGGCGCCGGGCCGCCCCGCTACTACATCACGCTGATGACGGCGCTTGGCGCGGCGCAGCAACGCATCTGGGCTTCCACTGGCTTCTTTGTGCCCACCCATGCGGAGCGCGAAGCCCTGGCCGACGCCGCCCGGCGTGGTGTTGACGTACGCCTGGTGCTGCCAGCCTGGACCGATATGCCGTTTGCGCTGGAAGCCGGCCAGGCCGCCTATGATGATCTGCTGGAAGCGGGCGTGCAGATCTTCGAAATGCGGCGCGCCGTGCTGCATTCAAAGCTGGTGGTGGTCGATGGCGCCTGGTCGGCCATTGGCAGCTCCAACCTCGACCGTCGCAGTATTGCCTTAAATGACGAAGTGGATGCCATCATCCTGGGCCGCGGCACCGCCTCCGCCACGGAAGCGGTGCTGGCCGAAGACATGGCGGGGGCAACCAGCCTTACCCTTGCCGGTTGGCGGGCCCGCAGCCTGGTGCAGCGGGCGCGTGAATGGCGGGCACGCCTGCTGATCGACTTTTTATAGAAACGTTGCGCCGCGCCGCGGCCAAGGCCAGCATTCCCGCATAAGCAAAAATGGGAACGCGCCATGCTCCATCGTCGCCTGCTGCTTTCCGGGTCCGCCGCGCTGCTGGCCGCACCTGTTCTGGCTGCCTTCCCCGAGCGCCCCATTCGCATCGTGGTGCCCTACGCCGCTGGCGGCAACGCCGATGTGGTAACCCGGCTGCTGGCGCCCGGCATGCAGCAGGCGCTGGGCCAGCCCGTGGTGGTGGAAAACCGCCTGGGCGGCGGCGGCAGCGTGGGTGCCGAGGCGGTGGCGCGCGGGCGGCCCGATGGTCATCTGCTGCTCACCGGCTCCAACGGCCCGCTCAGCGTCAACCCGGTGCTGCAAACCTTGGCCTATGACCCGTTGCGGGATTTCGCGCCCATCGCCATGGCCAGCCGGGTGCCGCTGGTGCTGCTGCTCAACCACGCGGTGCCGGCACAAACCCTGGCGGAGTTCGTCGCTCTGGCCAAGGCACGGCCCGGCGGGCTCAATGTTGGCAGCACCGGCACCGGCTCTGGCACGCATCTGGCGCTGGCGCGGCTGGCGCACCTTACCGGCGCGCCCCTGGTGCACGTGCCATTCCGCGGCGGCGGCGCCCTGGGGGCAGACCTGTTGGCTGGCACGGTGGATGCGGTGGTGGTGGAACTCAACACCGCCCTTGGCCTGTTGCAGGGTGGCCAGGCCCGGGTGCTGGCGGTGGCGGCGGAACGCCGCGCCGTGGCGCTGCCCAGCGTCCCCACCTTCGCCGAAGCCGGCTTGCCCGGCTTCATGGCCGCCAGCTTCGTTGGCCTGGTAGCCCCCACCGGCACCCCGCCCGACATCCTGGCAGTGCTGCGCGCCGCCATGCTGGCTGCGCTCGACAGCCCGGTCGTCGCCACCCGCATCGTCGAAGGCGGCGGCGAGCCAGCCGGCTCCGTCGAGCGCAGCGGTGAGGGCTTCGCCCGCTTTCTGGCCGCCGAACTCGCCCGCACGCGCGAAGCCGCGGCGCTCGCCGGGTTGAGCGCCGCGTGATGCGCCGCCTCTACGTCGACGGTCCGCTTGGGCAGGTGCATGTCACCATGGCCGGCAGCGGCCCGCCGCTGGTGCTGGTTGGCTCGGCCGGGCGCAGCGCCCGCGTCTTCCACGGCCTCATCGAGCTTATGGCGCCTCATTTCACCGTGCTGGTGCCGGACCTGCCCGGCTGCGGCAACTCCGACCCGCCGCCCGCCGGTTTCTCCATGCCCACCCTGGCCCAGGCTGTGGTGCAGGTGCTGGATGGCCTTGGCATCCAGGCGGCGCATTTCTACGGCTTTCAAACCGGCAATAAAATCGGCGCTGCGCTTGGCGTGGGTTGGCCCCAGCGTGTGCTGCGGCTGGTGCTGGCCGGGCAATCACACAGCCTGGTGCCCGACAAGCACGGGCGCGACAGCGCCATCCTTGGCAATGTCGCGCATTACTTTGATGCGGCCGAGATGGATGATAGCGCCCGCCAGGCTCAGCTCTGGGCCACCGGCTTCCGTCGCATCAGCGATATCTGGTGGGATGGCCGCCTCTACTCCGACCCGCGCGGCTGGGCGGCGTTTGAGCGTGCCCGCGAGGCAACAGTGGACCGGGTGCAGGCCCTGCCGCATGCGGTTGCCACCTACGCAGCCAACTTTGCCTACGACCTCGGCGCAGACATCGCCCGGCTGACCCAGCCGACGCTGTTCCTGGAGGTTGCTACCCCGGCGGAGGACATCACCCCAGGCCGGCAGGGCGCCAAGCTGCTGGCGCTGTTGCAAGGCGCCCAGCTTGAGACGTTTCACGAGCCAGATGGCCCCAGCCATGCGGTAACGCTGGAACGGCAGTACCCGCGGCTGGCAGGCCTATTGCGGCGCTTGATACTGGAATGAACGCGGCTTGTTATCTTGGCCTGCGGTGGCCAATCGCGCCAATCAACGAAGATGCCAAGATCTTTATTGTGACGGCATCGGCACTGCCGTCCAGCCAAGCCTGATGCTGGATCGCGTCCGAGGTACATCGGACTTAACAGCCGGCACCTCACGATGTGGGTCGAAGTCGGCAACTGGGTAGAACGCCTGAAGAAAGCAGCCGCCAATTCTGTGTCAGCCATGTGCCAAAACTGCATGCCAAGGGGCACCTGATGGTGCTTCCATGTTCTGCTCTGGTCTGTGGGAAATCGCGCTAACCCATTGAGGGGAATGGTGCTGCCAGAGAGGATTGAACTCTCGACCTCTCCCTTACCAAGGGAGTGCTCTACCACTGAGCTACGGCAGCGTACCGGGGTGCGCAGGAGGCGGCTTCTAGCGGGTAGGGAAGGGTAGCACAAGCCTTCCCGTGCAGGGTTTCGTCGATTGTGTGCCGGGCGGCTTGCGCTAGCCTGCGCGGGATGAAGCCTGCCCCGCCTGCCCACCCCCTGCCAGAGCTTTCCGCCCGGCAATTGCGGGCGGTTGTGGCGGTGGCGGAGTTTCGCAGCTTTGTGGCTGCGGCGGTGGCATTGCGCACCAGCCAGCCGGCGCTGACCCGGACAATCCAGCAATTGGAAGCGGTTCTGGGCGTGGCGTTGTTCAACCGCAGCACGCGGCAGGTCAGCCTCACCCCGGCGGGGCGGGAATTCGTGGCCCTGGCGGAACGGCTTTTGGCGGAAATGCGCATCGGCCTGGCCGCCATGCGGGATTTGGCGGACCAACGGCGCGGCCAGGTGATTGTCGCCAGCATCATGTCGCTGGGCCAGGGGGCGCTGCCGGGGGTGCTGGCGGCCTATCGGGCGCGGTTTCCGGGGGTGGAGGTGCAACTGCGTGAGGGCGTGCAGGGCCAGGTGCAGGATGATGTGCGCAGCGGGCTGGCGGATTTCGGCCTTGGCTATGTGGAAGATGTGCCGGCCGGCTTCGTGACCGAGGGGCTGGCGCGGGAGGAATTCCACGTGGTGCTGCCGCGCGACCACCCCTTGGCCGCCCAGGCGCGGGTGAAACTGGCTAGCCTGCGCGGCCTGCCGCTGGTTTCGCTGCCACCGGAAAGCCGCACCCGGCGGCTGCTGGATGGCGCGGCGGCGGCGGCTGGGTTCAGCTTTGGCCATGGCCTGGCGGTCAACCAGTTTGGCACGCTCTATACCTTGGTGCGGGCCGGGGCGGGCATTGGCGTGGTGCCGGGCGGCGCCGGGCCGTTGCTGGGGGATGCCGGGCTGGTGTTTCGGCCGCTGACGGCACCGCGGTTGACCCGCCAGGTGGGGGTGTTGCGCCTGGCCGAGCGGGTGGCGTCTCCTGCAGCCGAGGGAATGCTGGCGGCGGTGCGGGCGGCGCTGCGGCCCAGGCGAGTTATGCAAAAAGTGGAAGAATAAGCGGTATCCAGTTCAGCTTGCGTATGGCTGGCGCTTCGGCGAAAGCTGGCGTGAAGCGGCGGAGGCGACCATGGACGGCATTACGGAGCGGGACCTGCACGGCGGCGGCGAGGTGCGCGGCAGCGTGCCGCCCGGCACCGACCTGATTGAATGGTATTACGAGCGCGGCTTTACCGACGGCCTGCCCGTGGTGCCACCCACGCCGGAAAAGGTGGCCGCCTGCGTGGCGGCGCTGGGTGGCGATGCCCAGTTTGAGGAATGCCGCGTGGCGCCGCGCTGGGGCGTGCTGACGCGCGAGGTGATGGCGATCAACATGGTGCTGGCCGGCTGCCGGCCGGAATACGCCCCGGTGGTGCGGGCGGCCATGCTGGCGGTGACCGACCGCGCCTTCAACCTGAATGGGGTGCAGGCCACCACGCATGTGGCCTCGCCGCTCATCATCGTGAATGGCCCGCTGGCGGCCGAGATTGGCATGAATGGCGGCTGCAACGCCTTTGGCTCGGGCAACCGGGCCAATGCCACCATTGGCCGCGCCGTGCGGTTGATGATGCTGAATGTGGGGGGCGGCTGGCCGGCGGAGCTGGACAAATCCACCCTGGGGCATCCGGGCAAGTATTCTTACTGCGTGTGCGAGAACGAGGCGCAGAGCCCGTTTGCGCCCTACCATGTGGAAAAGGGCTACGAGGCCGGCGACAGCACGGTTTTCGCCATTGCTGCCGAGGCACCGCACAGCGTGACCGACCATCAGTGCAATGACCCCGAGGGGATATTGGACACGATGTGTTCCGCCATGAGCACCATTGGCAGCAACAATGCCGTGCTGGGCGGGCATTGCGTGGTGGTGCTGGGGCTGGAGCATGCCGAGACCATCGCCAAGCATGGCTGGACCCGCAGCGACATTCGCAACTACCTGTGGATGCATTCGGGCAATGCGTTCCGGCTGATCTCGCGCGATCATCGCTATGGCAAGGTGTACAACCGCAACCTGCCGAAATGGGTGAAGCGGGAGCCGGATAGCCGGATTCCGATTGTGCCGAGCGCCGACAACATCCACCTTTTCGTCATGGGCGGCGAGGCTGGGCGGTTTTCGGTATTCATCCCGGGTTGGGGGCATATGAACACGCCGGTGCTGCGCAGCATCGGGCCGGTGCAGGCCAAGCCAGGTGGGCCGGTCTGCATCGACGGCACCTGCGCGCTGTAGGGGAGGGATGACCATGCTGACGACGACGATGGATGCGCTGGCGGTGTATGACCCGCGTGGCGCCTTGCAGGAGCATTCCACCCCGGTGGCGCCGCGCGTTGCGGCGCTGGCCGGGCTGCGGCTGGGCGTGCTGGACAACAGC
>CANFIE010000092.1 GCA_947446625.1 Acetobacteraceae bacterium
ACCGTCAGCCTGCCCGCCGTGGCCGCCTGACCCGGCGGCCCAGCCCGCCAAGGAGCACAACTCCTACACCACGCCTCGGGACACGATCGGTATGTCGGTGTCCCGTTTGAAGAAGTGAGTGTCTACCGGGGAAATCAGCCCCCTGTTGTGTTGAACGGCATAACGGCTGCCGGCAGCGTGACGGGCTTTAACTGGGTGGCGCCCCGGCAGGATTGGCTGACCCTCGCTGAAGCCGGCGATTCTCTGGCCATGGCGCGAGGACGGGCGGCGACGGAGATGGAAATGCTGTGCTCCTATGCCGGGCCCTTCGCCCAGGCACGCTGGCCTAACTCCTACATCATGCGGAAGTCTGGGCAACCACCGGTTCGGCGGCGTCGTGTACTTGATGTCGACACGATCTTGCACGCTGGCGGTGGAGAGGGGGATTGGTGGCTCATTGAGACGGATGCCGCAGACTGGCCGGAGGGCGTGGCAATGGCGGCTCTCGCGCGTCGGCTAGCCGCGGCGCTGGTGCGTAGTGACCGAGCGTGGGGCACAATCAAAGAGGTGGCGCAGCAACTACGCACCGGAAACCGGCTGAGTTGGGATGAGGTCGCATGCATCGCGGAACGGCACTTCGGCAGGCCTGGCGCCAAGCCGGAGGACTGGGCACCGCATTGGCCACCACTGGTGATTGCTGTTCGAGGCGGCTACCTCCCCGGAGATGAGGGATCACGCCGCATCTGGAATATGCAGGGTGACTGAAGTTGGTAGTGAGTAGGCTCCCGCCGCCGAGTTAGGGCTGCCTTTTAGAAGTACAAAATTCGGCACAAACTGCGTATTGTCGATTGCTTTTTTGTCCATTTTAGCAGGTGCTGTGCATGTCAATTCTCGGTAATCGCTCTCGCCCTTTGCTTGATCGATCAAATTAAATATTACGATGAAACTCTATCGTCGAAATTTTCTGCAAACCGATATTTTCCTGGTTGATGCAATCCAAGCGGATATTGTTTCAGTATCCCGCACTGAGCCTGGCCCGGATATCAGCCTCAAGATTGCGTACCCACAGGTTATAATGTGAGTGGATAAGGCCCTCATTAGCCAACATGCCGGTGCTGTTGCGGTAGGTGATGCGAAGTTGCTGGCGGTCGAACTGGATATCCACCTCGGCCGATTGCTTCGCGTTGCGCTGGATGGCCACGAGATGGCCAAGCGCTTCGCGGCGGACCCGCCAGGCGCGCTTCTCAGCTCCGGCAATGATCAACGCTTCGATACGCTCCAGCGGCAGCGATTGGGCGCTGAAAGGCAAAGGGTCCTGCACGTTGTAGACCGGGCGCTGCTTGTAGGCGCAGCCGGAAAGCGCCAAGGCCAGTATAATCAAAGCCAAACGCTTCATGGCGCGCGTCCTTTAGTGGTTATGGCGCAGGCATTGTCGCCGCACGAGAGCGATGTCTGCAAGGCCGAAACAATAGTGTAGCACGCTGACCGAGCGCGCCACATGCTGCCTGCCGCGATGCCTGAACTGCGAGCGTCTCACGCCAAGCAAGCATTGTGGAAACCTGCCTTCCTTGGTGTCGGGGTGCGATCGCATCGGCCAGACAGTTCCCTGGCCAGACTTTCAGCACCCGATCAGGCCCAGAAATCGTAGAAATTGTACCATTGCATCGGCGCGCGGGTCGCTTCCGCCTGGAGGATGCAGGCATAGCGTGCCGCATAATCTGCAATGGCGGTTTCGCGCCCACTGCGGGGCAGGGTGACCACTTCGGCAAAACGTTCGAAACGAATATGGTAGCCCCCTTCCGGTCGCCTCAGGCAGAACATGACGAAGACTGGACAACGCAGCAGCGCTGCGATCACCCAGGGCCCGACCGGAAAGGCCGCTGGCGCCCCCAGGAAGGGAACACGCACCTGACGTCCTTCCCGGCTAACAGGGGTTCTGTCCGCAGCCATAGCCAGCCACTCACCGCGCGCTAGGCGCTGTTGCAGATCAATCGCCGTGGCCGGGTCGAGTTGTGTCACTTCCAGGGTACGGCTGTTTGGGTCGCCATGCAGCTTATCCAGCATGCGGTTGTAGTTGGCGGCGTTTCGAGTGTGCATTAGCACCGTCATGGCGGCGCTGAAGCGCCCGCTCAGGGCCGCCCTGGCCATGTCCGCATTGCCTAGGTGGGAAACTAGGATCATCCCGCCCTGGCCAGATGCGGCTAGGCCATGAAGGTCGTCCGGATCCTCGATGAGCATGGGGCCGACGGCATTCGGCGACCGCAGTACCGCCACACTGTCCATCGCCTTTTGCGCAAAACCAAGCCAGTGCTGCAGCCCATGCCACCACCGCGGCGGCGGCAGGCCAGCAAATGCATGTGCCCGGCGCAGCCAGTCCAGCGAGGCGCGACGGCGCGACGGATCGGTCAGCCAGAACCAAGTGACGATCGGTGCCAACAGCATCGCGCAGGCGCGTCGACCCAGCAGACGCCAAGCAAGGTTAACGCAATGCATGCCCCATAGCGCGCCGCGCTCACCGAGTTCGGCCCAGCGGCCTCCTGCCTGTGCCGGCACCATGGCGCGTCCTTCTTGGCCACCTTGTGAGAGCATAACCTGAGATGACCCAGCCGAACAGCGTTGCCAGCGCGACGGTTGGTCAGTAGCATAAAAGTCTTGTTTGTTAAACTTTGGGGCGAGAAAGGAAAAATCGTGTGATCGTTGCCGCGTGCGTCACCCTGTCGTTCTTGTCCCTGTTTTTCCTTCTCCGCGCAGAGGCCGTGGTGACTGCCAGTGGCTACCGTCGATTGCTCCGGGGGCTCTGCGATGACGCCGGCTGAACTCGCCAGGCGACTGTTCCGCTTTTGGCGCATTCCCGCCACGGGCTTCGCCTTCGCTGCCCTGGGGCTCGGGGGACTGGCCATGGCTGCCACTTGGTTTCCCCTGCTGCGACTCACCGCGCCTGATGCCGCGACCGGCCGCAGGCGCACACAAGGCAGCATTCAATGGGCGTTCCGAGGTTACCTCGCAATGCTTCGCGGCCTCGGGCTGATTCGCCTCACGGTCGATGGTCGCGCGACGCTGTCAGCCTGTCACGGACAATTGGTAGTGGCCAACCACCCGACCCTGTTGGACGTGGTGATGCTGATGGCGTTGCTGCCAAACGCCCAATGCGTTGTGAAGCATCAACTCTGGGCCAACCGCTTTCTTGGGCCAGTGGTGCGGGCGGCCGGCTATATCTCCAACGACCTTGACGCCGAGGCGTTGCTCCAGGCCTGTCGAGCAACGCTTGCTGCGGGCAACAATCTGATCATTTTCCCCGAAGGAACTCGCAGCGTGCCGGGCCAGCCGATCAAGTTGCATCGAGGCTTCGCCAATATCGCGCTACTGGCACCAGCCGACCTGCTGGTCCTGCGCATCGGCTGCGATCCGGTCACCCTGGTCAAAGGCAGCCCCTGGTGGCAGGTGCCACCCAGGCGTGCGAATTTCCGGATTGTCGTAAGCGAATTATTGCCCATCGCACCCTTCCTGGCTGTCGGACCCAGGGCGATCGGCGCACGCCGGCTTGCGAGCCACCTCCAGGCGTATTGGGGGCGTTATGGCGACTGAACTGGAAGACGAAATCAAACGGTTGATCGTCAGCGCCCTGAATTTCGAGAACCTCAAGCCCGAGGATATCGCCACCGACGAACCGCTGTTCAACGTCGGCCTTGGGCTCGACAGCATCGACGGACTCGAACTCGAAATAGTATTGCGCAAGACCTATCAATTGAAGATAAAGTCGGCCACTGAGGGTCTGCGTGAGCATTTCACCAGCGTCGCCACGCTGGCCAGCTTCGTTGCCGCCAACCGCGAGGAAGCGTGATGCCGATGGACGTTCCCGACAAGGCGCACGTGCTGGCAACCTTGACCGGCTACCTGATCGAAATGTTCGAGTTACAGGCGGATGCGATCACGCCGCAGGCCAGATTGTTCGACGATCTTGGGCTCGACAGCATCGACGCCGTAGACTTGGTGGTCCGCCTGCAGGACTACACCGGACGTAAGATACCGGCATCGGAGTTCAAGACCGTCCGCACGGTCGGCGACGTGGTGGATCAGGTCCATGCGCTTCTCTCCGGCCAGCACTAGGCTGGGCTCACTGGTGGTGGGCGGGGCTGGCATGGCCTACCCATTCCTTGTGCTGGTCGGCTTGCGGCTGCTTTCGGCCGAAGCATTGCTAGTCCTGCCGGCGCTGTTGTTGGCGGCGCGCCTGACCTTCGCTCGCCGTGGGCCGACCGACTTGGTGCTCGGCGCGGCTACCTTGGCGGTGGGCGGTCTGACCCTGGTATCTCCGACACTGGCGCTGAGGGCATGGCCGGTGGTGGTCAACCTTGGGTTTGCCGTGCTGTTCCTCAGCAGCTTCGTCTGGCCGCCGGTGATGGTCGAGCGCTTCGCTCGCGTGGTGCATCCTGACCTGCCGGATACCGCACGTCCCTATCTGCGCCGGGCCACCGGCGCATGGGTGGCATTTTTCCTGGCCAATGCCTCGGTAGCGCTTTGGACCGTGGTTTATGGCACGCTGGAGCAATGGGTACTGTGGAATGGCTGCCTTGGTTACCTGGCGATGGCGGCCATGTTCACTGGCGAATACGTGGTACGCAGGTTGGTGCGCCCCGCATGACTCCGCTGTCGCAGTTGCTCGCTGGGCCGCGCCCAGATTGGGCCGTGGTGGCACTGCGGGGCGATACCGAACTCACTCTCGGAGCGTTGCGCCGCAAGGTCGCTCGCGGCACCGCGTGGTTGCGTGCCAAAGAGGTGCGGCGCGCGTTGCTGGTCCAGGAGGACACCTTCGAGTTTCTCGCCACGCTGCTGGCTGTGCTGCATGCGGGTGCCGAAGTGGTGATGCCGCCCAACAGCCAGCCTGGCACGGTGCAAGCGCTGCGCGGTGAGACCGACCTGCTGCTGACCGAGTTGCCTGAGGCCGAGAGCGCTGCCGCACTGATGCCGCTGGACGCCGAGGTGGCCGGACTTGGCTTCTTCACCTCCGGCTCAACCGGCGAACGCAAACGCATACCCAAGGCGTTGGCCCAGTTGGAACGCGAAGTCGCGGTGTTGGAAAGCCTGTGGGGAGGGACGCATGGCGCCGCCCAGGTGCTGGGCATGGTCAGCCATCAGCACATCTTCGGCCTGACCTTCGGGCTGCTGTGGCCGGCTATGGCCGGGCGGATATTCGCCGCACGCAATCCCTTTGCCTGGGAGGCACTGCTGGCCGGGTTGCACGATCCGAGTGTCTTGGTCGTTGCGCCCGCACATCTGGCCCGCATGGACGGCTTGGCCCCGCTACCGCCTCACCACGCACCGCGCGCAATCCTCACCGCCGGAGCGCCGCTCGGCTTTGCCGCCGCCCAGCAGTGCCGCGCCTTGCTTGGCGTGATGCCGACGGAGATCTTCGGCAGCACCGAAACCGGTGCCATCGCCTGGCGGCAGCAGAACAACGAGGACAGCCTTTGGCAGGCCCTGCCGGGGACGAGGCTAAGCGTGCGCGATGGCGGGCTGCTCGATATCCGCTCTGGCCACCTGGCGCCGGGTGAGGTCGTGCGCAGTGCCGACCGGGTGGAACTTACACCCAGCGGTTTTCGTTTCGCCGGTCGTGCCGACCGGGTAGTGAAAGTGGCGGGGAAGCGCGTAAGCTTGGCGGCCTTGGAGGCTGACTTGGCAGTGCTGGACGAAGTTGAGGAAGCAGCGCTGCTGATGTCGGATGAGACGCTCGGCGCCCTGGTGGTCCCGACCACTGCAGGCCGCGCGGCGCTGGCGGCGGAAGGAAGCTTCCGTTTCGAGCGTCGGCTTCGGCGCGCCCTGGAGGTGCGGCATGAACCCAGCACGCTGCCGCGGCTGTGGCGCTTGCTGCCGGCCCTGCCGCTCGACGGCATGGGCAAGTGGGACCGCCCTGCCATGGAAGCGCTGCTGCTCGACCCGACCCCGCGCGAGCCGGTTGTGACGGCCTTGCGATCGGGCGCTGGCGGTATTGAACTCGACTTGGCGCTGCCGCCGACGCTGTTCTGGTTTCAGGGGCATTTTCCCGACCACCCCCTGCTGCCCGGCGTGGTGCAACTGCACTGGGCCATCACCTATGCGCAGCGCCACCTAGGCCTGCGCGCCATCGCCTCCCAGGTGCAGGTGAAGTTCAGCCGACCGATCCGGCCTTGGGACCGGCTGACCCTGACCCTAACGCCGGACGGGCACAGGCTAAGCTACAGCTATCGCCGGGTGGCGGAGGTCTGCGCTTCCGGCAGCCTGGAACTGGCATGAGCTTCCGTCCTTGCTGCGTCATTCCCAGCCGGAACCACTACCGAGACGTGGCGCGGGTGGTGGCCTCAGCGCGCGAGCAGGGACTCGAGGTCTTCCTTATCGACGACGCCTCGGACGAACATGCGCAGAGCGTGCTGGCGGCCCAAGCTGCGGTCGGGGTACAGGTGGTGCGACGGCCGGTACGCGGCGGCAAGGGCGGCGCGGTGAGCCAGGGGCTGGTGCTGGCCGTCGCGGCGGGCTTCAGCCACGCGGTGCAGCTGGATGCCGACGCCCAGCACGACCTAACCGCGCTGCCCGCCCTGCTGGCCCTAGCCCGCGCCAACCCCGATGCCCTGGTCTCCGGCCATGCGGTCTATGATGGCTCGGTGCCCAAGGCGCGCCGTTGGGGCCGGCTGCTGACCCATTTCTGGGTCTGGGTGGAAACCCTCAGCCTGTCGATCTCGGACAGTGTCTGCGGCTTCCGCTGCTATCCGCTGGCGCCCACCATGGCGGTGCTGGCACCGGGGCGGGTCGGCGGCTTCATGGAGTTCGATATTGAGGTCATGGTCCGCCTGCACTGGCACGGCGTGCGGGTGTTGATGCTGCCGGTGCGGGTCTTCTACCCCGAGGGCAATACCTCCAACTTCGAGATGCTGCGCGACAATTGGCGGATCACCAAGCTGCACACACGCCTCACCTTGGCCATGCTGCCGCGCGCGCCGGGACTGCTCTGGCGGAGGTTCCGCGGATGATCGACGCCGCGATCGAGGTGAAGGCGCAGTTCTACGACCTCGACCCGATGCAGGTCGTCTGGCATGGTAATTACGCTCGCTTCCTGGAACAGGCGCGCTGCGAACTCCTGGACCGCATCGGCTTCAACTACGAGGAAATGGTCAGCAGCGAGTGGGCCTGGCCGATCGTGGAGATGCGCACGAAGTACGTCCGCCCCATCCGCTTTGGCCAGCGCATCCGCTGCATCGCCGCGCTGCGCGACTACGAGAACCGGCTGCGGATCGACTACCGGATCGAGGATGTGACCAGCGGCGAGGTGCTGACCACGGCCCAGACCACCCAACTGGCGGTGCATCGCCACAGCGGCGAGACCCTGCTGGAAAGCCCCGCCTGCCTGGTGGAGGCGGTGCAACGGGCGCTGCGGGCCAGCGGAGCAATGGGCGCGGTGGGGCGCTAGCAGACCGATGACGATGCAGCCCTGCCCCTGGAGCGTGACGGAATTGCTGCCCCACCGGCCGCCCATGCTGCTGCTGGACGAGGTGCTGGGCTTCGACGCGGAGCAGGTGCAGGCCAGCCACACCATCACCGCCACGGCGCCCTTCCTGGAAGCCGAGGGCGTGCCCGGGCATATCGGCATCGAGTACATGGCGCAGGCATGCGGTGCCTGGGCTGGCATCCGTGCCCGCCAGGCCGGCGGGCTGCCGCGGATCGGCTTTCTGCTCGGCGCCCGCGGCTGCCGGCTCTACCGCGCCTGGTTCCGCCCGGGCGAGCAATTGCTGGTCTCGGTCCGGCTCATCTTTCAAGATTCCACTCTCGCCGGTTTCACTGGGCGGATCGACATCGGCGGGGAACGCGTCGCCGAGAGCAGCCTGACCGTCTATGAACCGCCGGAGCTGCAAGGAATGCCGGTGTGAGCAGAACCATCCTGGTGACAGGGTCCAGCAAGGGGATCGGCCGCGCCATCGCGGTGGAACTGGCGCGCGTTGGCTTCGACTTGGCGCTGCACTACGGCCGTGACCGCGAGGGTGCGGAGGCCACCGCCACCTTGGTGCGCGCGGCAGGGCGGAACACCCGGCTGCTCACCTTCGATATCGCCGACCGCACCGCCTGCCGAGACGTGCTGGAGGCCGAACTGGCGGAGCATGGCGCGCCGCACGGCGTGGTGCTGAACGCCGGCATCACCGCCGACAACGCCTTTCCCGCATTGACCGATGCCGACTGGGACGGCGTGCTGCGCACCAACCTGGATGGCTTCTACAACGTGCTGCATCCGCTGGTGCTGCCCATGGTGCAGCGCCGCAAGGGCGGGCGGATCGTGGCGCTGTCCTCGGTGGCCGGGCTGGCCGGCAATCGCGGCCAAGTGAATTACAGCGCCACCAAAGCCGGCATCATCGGCGCTGCCAAGGCGCTGGCGGTGGAACTGGCCAAGCGCAACATTACGGTCAACTGCGTGGCACCCGGGCTGGTCGAGACACAAATGATCAAGGGCCTGCCGTTGGAGCATGTGCTGGACAGCATCCCGATGCGCCGTGTCGGCCGGCCGGAGGAGGTTGCGGCCGTGGTTGGCTTTCTCTGCTCCGATGCCGCCAGCTATGTCACCCGGCAGGTGATCTCGGTGAATGGGGGCATGCTGTGAGCCGGCGGGTGGTGGTGACCGGGATCGGCGGGATCACCGGGCTGGGCAACGCCTGGGAAGCGATCCGCGACCGCATGCTCGCGGGCGAGACCGCGGTGCAGCGCATGGCGGAGTGGGACCGCTACGAGGGGCTGAACACGCGCCTGGCCGCCCCGGTGGAGGGCTTCGACGTCGACAAGCTCTATCCCCGCAAGAAGCTGCGCACCATGGGCCGGGTCTCGCGCATGGCGGTTTATGCCAGCGAAAGGGCACTACGCCAGGCAGGATTGCTGGGGGACAAGTTGCTGCAATCAGGCCGCACCGGGGTTGCCTATGGCTCCTCCTTCGGCAGCACGCCTCCGGTGATCGGCTTCGCCGCGCTGATAACCGAAGGTTCAGTGCGCCATGTCACCGCCACCAGCTACATCCAGATGATGAGCCATACCGCCGCGGTGAATATCGGCCTGTTCTTCGGCCTGACTGGCCGTGTCTATACCACTTCCTCGGCCTGCACCTCGGGCAGCCAGGGCATCGGCTACGCCTATGAGGCGATCAAGGCCGGGGCGCAGGACATCATGCTGGCCGGCGGCGCCGAGGAATTGTGCCCGACCATGGCCGCAGTGTTCGACACCCTCTACGCCACCAGCGTGCTGAACGACGCGCCCGGTACCACGCCACGTCCCTTCGATGCTGCGCGCGATGGCCTGGTGATCGGCGAGGGCGCCGCCACGCTGGTGCTGGAGGAGCGCGAGCACGCCCTGGCGCGCGGCGCAGCGATCATCGCTGAGGTGGTCGGCTATGGCACCAACTCGGACGGCAGCCACGTCACGCAACCCAATGCGCCAACGATGGAGATCGCCATGCGGTTGGCTCTGGCTGATGCCGGGCTGCCGCCGGAAGCGGTGGGCTTCGTCTGCGGCCACGGGACTGCGACAGAACATGGCGACATTGCCGAAACTCACGCCACGCACGCAGTGTTCGGCTCACGCATGCCTCTCCATTCGCTGAAGGGCCATTTTGGGCACACCCTCGGCGCATGTGGTGCGCTCGAGACCTGGCTAGCGCTGAACATGCAGCGCGAGCAGCGATTCCTCTCCACCGCCAACCTCACCACGGTCGATTCACGCTGCGCCGAACTGGACTACCTCATAGGCGAGCCGCGGAATCTGGCGGCGGAATATGTGATGAAGAACAACTTCGCTTTTGGCGGTATCAATACGTCATTGTTGTTCAGAGCCATGCCTGCCTGACGTGGAAGGCTACGCCGACTGCCGACAGAGCCTGCAGCAACACAGGTCACACGTCTTGCTTGGTAGCGCCACCGCCCCAAGCGGCATGACTGGAGGCGGCGGTCCGTGGCGCGCTCGTCCACCCCACTCACTTTGAAGCGAGCCACCCAATATCCGCTCACGCAGACTCGAACCGACTGAACACGTGTAACCGTCAGCTGACCCCCGCCTTGTTTGTGTAGCCGCAGTTCGCCGATGTGGTGGGCATGACGGACAAATCGACGACGAGCCCTGAGCCAACGCACCAGTAATACGACGGTCGTAAGAGTGGTCGCCGAGAAAATGCTGGCGCCACGGTAGAGGGGCGGGCTCGCCCGGTTCGGCGCCGCTACTGGTCTGACGAAACCAAGTTGCGGATTATGCGTGAGACGCTGGAGGCAGGCGCGATGGTGCAGGCGGTTGCCGACCGGTACGGCATCAGCACCGCCCAGTTCTACACTTGGCGCAAGCAGATGCTGGCGATGGAGATGTCGGGCTTCACGCCGATGGAGTTCTGCCAGGAGGTGCTGCCCGCGCCAGTATCGGCACCGTCTGCCGAAACCGCAGCACCGACCGTCACGGGCGACCTGCAGGTGATGCTGCCCGGCGGTGCCGAGTTCCGGTTCAGTGACACGGTAACGCCTGGGCTGCTGCGCGAGGTGCTGGCCGCGCTGCGTGGACGCTGATGCTGCAACCCCCATCGGGCATCCGGGTGTTCCTGGCCTGCGGCACGACGGACATGCGCAAGGGCTTCGATGGCCTAGCGGCGCAGGTGCAACTGGTGCTGGCGCAGGACCCGCATGGTGGCGCGCTGTTCGCGTTTCGCGGCCGGCGCGGCGACCTGATCAAGCTGCTGTGGTGGGATGGCCAGGGCCTGGTGCTGTACAGCAAGCGGCTGGAGCGAGGTCGGTTCGTGTGGCCACAGGCGCCAGAGCAACGCCATGCCGAGCGCCGAGCGCGCAGCAAGCCCTTGCTGGCGGCGCTGCATACGTGGATGGAAGCACAGCGGCGTCGGCTCTCCGGCAGGTCCGACCTGGGCAAGGCGCTGCAATACGCGCTGGGCCGATGGGAAGCGCTGCTGTATCACCACATACCGGAAGCGGTCCGTGCCATTCGCGCCCACCGGCGCCGGAATACCGCGGCAATGCAGGCTACGCGCTGACCACCAGCGGTGCGTCAACACCTTAATCCGGTGGGGCGCAGACAACGCTTACAAATATTAAGCTATTTCATTTTTGAAAATAACG